>DASVHQ010000135.1:0-112121 GCA_036382515.1 Polyangiales bacterium
GAACGAGATCGCCATTTGATTGCTCGTGTAGTTCTTCGCGAACTCGGCTTCGCGTTCCTGACGAGCTTTCTCGAACAGCCGCCCCGCGAGCATCTTCATCGCGGTCGAGCGGTTCTTGTGCTGCGAGCGCTCGCTCTGGCACGCGACCACGATGCCAGTCGGGATGTGTGTGAGGCGAATGGCGGACTCGGTCTTGTTGATGTGCTGCCCGCCGGCACCGCCGGAACGATAGGTGTCGACCTTCAGGTCCTCGGGTTTGATCTCGACCTCGTCCGAAGCCTCGCCGAGGTCGGGCGTGACCAGCACCGCTGCGAAGCCCGTGTGACGCCGCGCGTTCGAGTCGAACGGGCTGATGCGAATCAAGCGGTGCACGCCGTTCTCTGCACGCAGGAAGCCGTATGCATACGGACCCGACACCGTGAACGCCACGTCCTTGACGCCTGCGTCGTCGCCGGGTTGGTGGTTGATAATCTCGGTCTTGAAACCCTTGCGCTCGCACCAGCGCAGGTACATGCGCATCAGCATCTCGGCCCAGTCCTGCGCGTCGATGCCGCCGGCGCCGGGGCTGATGGACACGATGGCATCGGTGCGGTCCTGTGGACCGGAGAGCATGCGCGACAGCTCCAACTCGCGAACGCGCTTCTCGAGCGCGGGCAGCTGCGATGCCACGTCGGCGACGATCGATTGGTCACCCTCGGCCGCGGCCATGTCGAGGAGCTCTCCGAGGTCACGCACTTCATTGCCGAGCTTGTCGTAGCCCGAGAGCGTCTGCTCCACGCCGGCTCGTTCGCTCAGCAGCTTGCGCGCGCCGTCCGGGTCGTCCCAGAAGCCAGCGCGCTGCGTGCGATCGTTCAGGCTGTCCAGCTTGCGGCGCAAACCGTCGACGTCAAAGATACCTCCCCAGCGTCACATGCCGCTGTGCGAGGTCTGAGAGGATCTGGCGAATCTCGGAAACGGATAGGTCCATGGCGAGCCGCGCCTCTGGTAGCGTGAGCGTCGCGCGCTGTCAATTGCGCAAGTTTTCTAGTGAGTTGCCGACCGGGCGCGTGCGCGTCAGGTGCTCAGCGCCAGCATCCGTTCGATGGGCAACTCGGCGGCGCGCCGCAGCGCTTCGGGCATCTCGAGGCGTGGCGACAGGTCGCGCAGGCATACGTAGAGCTTCTCGAGCGTGTTCAGTCGCATGTACGGGCACTCGTTGCACGCACAGTTGCTCGTGGGTGGGGCAGCGATGAAGGTCTTGTGCGGCGCCTGCTTCTGCATCTGGTGCAGGATGCCGGACTCGGTGGCGACGATGAATTCCTGCTTAGGGCTCTCGATTGCATGTCGTAAGAGCGCGCTGGTCGAGCCGATGAAGTCGGCCATGGCCAAGAGGCCGGGCTCGCACTCCGGGTGAGCCAACACAGTCGCATTCGGGTGGCGCTCGCGCAGCGCGACCAGCTTCTTCTCGCTGAAGGTCTCGTGCACCACGCACACGCCTTGCCACAGCAGCATGTCGCGCCCGGTCTTCTGGATCAGGTAGCGACCGAGGTTGCGGTCAGGCGCGAACAGGATCTGCTTGTCGGCAGGCACTGAGCGCACGATCTTCTCGGCGTTGGACGAGGTGCAGATCAGGTCGCTCGCGGCTTTCACCTCGGCCGAGCAATTGATGTAGCTGATGGTCACCGCGCCGGGGTAGCGCGCCTGCCAGGCACGGAAACGGTCGATCGGGCAGCCGTCGGCCAGCGAACACCCCGCGTCGAGGTCCGGCAGCACGACCGTCTTGGTCGGGTTCAGGATCTTCGCCGTCTCGGCCATGAAGTGCACGCCGCAGAACACGATCACATCCGCGTTGGTGCGTTTGGCGGCTTGCGCGAGCTGCAGCGAATCGCCGATCACGTCGGCGAGATCCTGCAGCTCGCCGTCCTGGTAGTAGTGGGCCAAGAGGACCGCATTGCGCTCCTTCTTGAGGCGCACGATCTCCGCTTCGAGGTCCAGCGACGGGTCGACGTAAGGCTGCTCCATGGGGACACGGAACTTAGGGCCGTGCGCGCCGGCTCGCAATCGTTTCCGCAGCCGTCGGCTCAGCGATCGCGCGAGCCCATCAGCTTGCCGTAAAGGACCGGGCCCAAGTTGTCGATCATCAGCCGCTCGACGGCGCCCTCGACGCGCTGGCGTTCAGCTTCGGTCGCGAAGACGAAGCCGATGCCCATGCCGGCCTCCTGCTCGGGTGTGGCCTGCTCGGGCGTGATGATCCACTGCACCTTGCCCTGCAGCACCAGAGGCTCGCCCAGCGTTGGGATGCCCAGCTTGAAGACGAAGTCCGTGCCGATGTCCAGCGGGCGGTCGGTCCGGATGAAGGTGCCCCCGCGGCTGATGTTCTTCGTGTAGTCGGCAAAGAACGAATTCAGCCGCTTGTATTCGACCTTGAGCTCGATGGGAGCTCGCAGGCCGCTTGAACGGCGATCGTCGCGACCTGACACAAGATCACGATAGGGCCTGGCAGCGATGGGGTCAAAGGCGTTTTCGGAGACGTGCGCGTGCCGCGCGCGCTTGCAGCGGGTCGAGCGGTGCAGGCCGAAGCGAGACAAATTTGCACGTCGCGGGCGGATTGGCTGCCGCAGATTCGCCCGCGTGGAGCCCCTCTTGCGCAGCCGCAACCCGTGACCTGCACAGACTGCGCAAATCTGCGTACAGGTAGCGCCACAGCCTGCACCTACATGCTGCCATCTGGTCGCATGAGTGGAATCTTCCCCGATTCGAGTCTGGCACGCTGTGTGCTGACGTCACCAACCGAGGCCAGTGCGGCGCATCGCACCGGGGGACAGGGCGACAGGCGCCGCACGGACGTTGGCCTCGGAGGGCATCACGTATGAACCAGGTTGCTCAGCAAGACGGGACAGCGATGGACGGGCAGGCGCACGGTCGTGGCGACCAGAGCGGCAGCTTTCGCATCCATGGCCCAATGACCCAGGCGGTGCTTCCGCCTGCGTCCGCCGCAGCAAGCCAGGCGTTCTCGCTCGATGAGATCCAGCCGGTCGAGGAGCTCGACCTGCAGGCCGAGCCGTCGAGTTCGCCCAGTCAGCCGCCGCCGGTTCCGGCCGCCGCGCTGTCGGTACGCAGCGGTCTTTTGCCCCGACCGCTGGCCGGCACCGATGAGCCCGTGCAGGTGCACAGCGCTTTGCTCGCGTACTACGGCGAGCTGCGTGCGCCCGAGCGCGTGGACTTGCGCATCGATGACCTCAGCTTCGATCCCGAGAACCCGTATGCGCGCTCGTCGTTGCTGCCGCCGCCGCGCAAACCGTTTCCGGTGCTGAAGTCGCTGGCGTTCGTGGCCGCAGGCGCAGTCATCGGTGCTGTTGCGTACGGCGTGGCGTTGCAGCACGTGCAAGCGCGCGCGGTTCGCACCGTGGCGGGCGCTGCGCCACAAGCCCTGGTCGCGCAGGCCGCGGCGAGTTCGGCCGAGCACCCGCTCCAGCCTGCGCCGGCAGCTGGCGTAGCCACGACGCCGTCGCCCATCACCACGACGGCTGCGCCGGTTCCGGCGGCGCCCGCGAAGGCCGAAGCGCCAATCGCCGCCACGCCCGTGAGCGTCGCACGAGCGAAGCGTGTCGTCGCCGCCCCGTCCGAGACGCCGGCAGTCGCCGCGCAGCCAGAGCCGGCAGCGCCCGCTGTCGCGCCGGTGCCAGCTGCTGTGGTGGCCTCGGAGACGGCTGCGCCTGCGGACAGCGCGGCCGTTGCTGCCGCGGAGCCCGCGGAGGTCTTGCCTGTGGCTCCGACGCGCGACGAGATCAAAGCCGGCTTCGATGGCGTGCGGGGAGAGATCGAGGCGTGCGCGGCAGGCGGTCACGGCACCACGGTCGCGAAGGTCAGCATTTCGGGTGCGGGGCGCGTGAGCTACGCAACCATCGAAGGTGCGTTTCAGGGAACGCCCCAGGGCTCGTGCATGGCCCGCGTGTTGCGGAGCGCGAGCTTCCCGCGCTTCTCGCAGCTGTCACTCAAGGTCAGCTACCCGATGGGCCTCTAGATTCTTCCTCCAGCGTGCATGGACGCACGCTGCGTCGGGATGCAGGTTCCGGCGCGCCATGCGGGCTTGTCACCGTCACGCAATCGTGACGCGAACGCGCGCGTTTCGAGCAGTTATGCGGCTTGACCCGACGCGTCGGTCGACCTAGTCTGCCGCACCCTCCGGCGCCGCGGGCGCATGATTCGTGCCATGTCAGACATCTCCGAGCGAACCGAGTCCGAAGCGACCTCCCAGTCCTCCCAACCGGCTGCTGCGGAGGGGACCGCACCTAGCCCAGCCGCGGCGCAGGCCGTGGCCGAGGTGTCACACGATGCCGTGCACGATGGCGCGCCCGAGGCCCCAGCATCGAGCAACGAGTCGTCACACTCGGCTGACACCACGGCGGACGAGCATGACGACGACACTGCTGGCGGCAGCGACGGCGAGGAAGGCGACGCGAGCGGTGACGCCAGCAGTGACGCCAGCAGTGACGCCGGCAGTGAGGCTGGCGCGAATGCCACGCCGGGCAAGCGCAAGCGCCGCCGTCGCAAGAAGCGTAAGGACGGCAGCAGCGCCGACGACGTATCGGCTGCGGGCGAAGGCTCCGAGGCAGGACATCAAGCGCAGAGCAAGAAGAAGGAGTCGCACGCTCCCTTCGCTCACCTCTTCGGAGGCGCACACGGCGCCAAGCGGCATGCTTTTGCCGTTGGCGAAGTCGTCGCCGGCCGAGTTCAGCGTGTCGAGCATGGCGTCATCGTCGTGGACCTCTTCGGCAAGGCGACGGCCATCGTCGACGAGTACGAGCCCCGCGACGTCCCACTCTTGCCCGAGGTGAGCGCGGCCAAGGCCGAAGCGGCCGCTGCTGCTGCTGCTGCCGAGGGCCGTGAGCCAGCGAAGCTCGACGCCGCGCCCGAAGCGGCGCAGGCCGAGACTGCCGCTGTTGGCGGCGCCACGGACGCGGCTCACGAAGCGGCGCCCGTCGCAGTCGAGGCGGCAGAGCCCGTTGCGCAAACGCCCGAGGCGGAGGCCACCACGCACGTGGGCGAAACCACAGCGGTGGACCTCGCTGCGCATGGCGACGACCTCGACGACAGCGACGACGACAGCGAGCCCGGCCACCCGCCTGAGCCGCAGCGCGAGCGTCCCGAGCCGCCGAAGCTCGGGCAAGTCTGGAAGGGCCGGGTGGGCGCCGTTTCGGAGAGCGGCCACATCGCGCTGATCAATCGCATCATCGAGGCGCCGGCCGTTCGGCAGGTGCTCGAGCAGCGGCGTGCCGAGCACAAGCGCGTGGAAGGCGTCGTTTATGGCTTCAACCGCGGCGGCTTCGATGTCCTCGTGGAAGGCTTGCGAGCGTTCTGTCCGGCCAGCGCGATGTCGCTCGACGAGATCCGCGATCCGCTCGAGTACGTGGGCAAGAAGCTTGAGTTCCTGCTGCCAGCGTCCAAGGCGGGCAGCAAGGACATCATCGTCAGCCGTCGCTCGATCCTCGAGCGCTTGTTGCGGCGCCAGACCAAGGAATTCCTGCGCACGATCACGCCCGGCCAGCGCTTCAAGGGGCGCGTGACCGCGGTTCGCGAGTTCGGCGTGTTCGTCGACATCGGTGGCGTCGAGGGGCTCGTGCACCAGAGCGAGCTGTCCTACGCGTTCGGCGTGAAGCCGAACAGCGTGGCGCAGGTCGGCGATGAGCTCGAGGTGCAGGTTCTCAAAGTGGGCGGCGAGCCCAGGCGCGAGAAAGACTCGGGTAAGCGTGATCGTCTCACGCGCGTCAGTCTGTCCGTGAAGGCGTGCCTGCCCGATCCGTGGCAGTCGCACGCCGACGCGCTGGCCGAGGGCAGCGTGCACAAGGGCAAGGTCGTGCGCGCGACCGAGTTCGGCGCGTTCATCGCGCTGGTGGACTCCATCGAAGGTCTCTTGCACATCACGGAGCTCGGTCGCGATCTCAAGCACGCCGACCAGGCGGTGCGCGAGGGCGACGAGATCTACGTGGCCATCGAGCGGGTCGACCGCCGCGCACGGCGTATCTCGCTGTCGAAGCTGTCGGCGGCCGAGGTCAAAGAGTTCGAGGCGGGCAATCTTGCCGTCGACGATGGCGCCGCGCGTAACCTGCGCCAGGGTCAGAACGTCAAGCTCAAGGTCGAGCGCATCGAGCCGCGTTGCGTGTTTGCACACGTCGCGGGCACCGTGGGTCGCCGAGGCCGCGCGTTCATCCCGAACAGCGAGACCGGGACCGACCGCGGCACCGACTTGCGCAAGAAGTTCCCGCCAGGTAGCGAGCTCGAGGCCAAGATCATCGGCATCGACCGCGACGGCTCGCTCAAGTGCTCGATCAAGGCCATGGAGATCGACGAGGAGCGCAAGGCGGTCAAAGACTACCGCCGCGAGGCTGCCAAGCAGGGGTTCGGCACCTTCGGGGACTTGCTGCGCGCCAAGCTCGGCGAGGCGTCGCAGAAATAGCACGACGTTGCCAGCAAGCTGGCCGGCGGCTTGCGTTCTACGTTGCGGTGGCGCGCGCTCGCTGCTAAAACGCGGCGGCGTTGGGCGATTAACTCAGAGGTAGAGTGCCTTCTTCACACGGAGGAAGTCGCTGGTTCAATTCCAGCATCGCCCACTGAAAACCATCGAGCCCTCTCGGTATACCGAGTGGGCTCGATGCGTTTTTGCGACCCCCGAACCACTGGTGAGCCCATGACAGAAACAGCGCTTGTCCAACTGACGCACGACGGACCGATCAGCACGCTGACGATTCAGCGGCCGGATGCGTTGAACTCGCTCAACCGCGCGACTCTGCTCGCGATGCGCGATGCCATCGGCGAGTTGCCCGAGCGCGCGGGCGTGGGCTGCTTGATCGTCACGGGTGCTGGCGACCGAGCGTTCGTGGCGGGTGCGGACATCGCCGAGATGAGCACGCTGTCGCGTGGCGACGCGCACAGCTTTGCGGAGCTGGGGCAAGCCACGTTCGCAGCGCTCGAAGCCTTGCCGGTCCCGGTGATCGCCGCGGTGAACGGCTTTGCGCTGGGCGGCGGTTGCGAGCTCGCGCTGGCGTGTGACTTCATCTACGCCTCGTCCAAAGCGAAGTTCGGGCAGCCCGAGGTCAAGCTCGGCATCTTGCCGGGATTTGGTGGTACGCAGCGTCTGTCACGGCGCGTGGGCCTGGGGATGGCGCGCGAGCTCATCTACACGGGCAAGCTGATTGGCTCCGAAGAGGCGTTGCGCATCGGGTTGGTGAACGCGGTGGTTCCGCACGCCGAGCTGATGACGCGTGTGCTCGAGCTGGCCAAGTCGATCTTGCCGGTCGGGCCGCGCGCGGTAGCGGCTGCGAAGCGCGTGATGAGCGCGGGCGCGGACCTGCCGCTGACGGCGGCGATCGCGCTGGAGGCCGACGAGTTCGGTCGCTGTTTCGAGACCTCCGAGCAGCGAGAAGGCATGCAGGCCTTTCTGGCGAAGCGCAGCGCGAAGTTCGACGGGCGCTGACGCTGGGCGCGGCGCTCGAGCGTCGCTCAAAGCGAGAAGCTGGCGATCACCGGCGCGTGGTCGGAGGGGCTCTTGCCCTTGCGCTGTTCGCGGTCGACGCTGGCGTTGCTCGCGACGCTCGCGAGCGGCGCTGTCGCCAGGACGTGGTCGATGCGCAGCCCGTTGTTCTTCTGGAAGCCGAGCATCCGGTAGTCCCACCACGAGTAGATGCCGCCTTCAGGATGGGCTTGACGCATCACATCCACGAGGCCCCAGCTGGTGAGCTTCTGGAACGCGGCTCGTGCGGGCGCAGCGCACAGCACGCTGTCCTTCCATTCCTCTGGGCGCGCCACGTCGCGGTCGTCCGGTGCGATGTTGATGTCGCCGCAGAGCACGAGCCGTTCGGTCGGCGTGTGGTGTCGCGCGAGGTACGCGTGCAGGCGCTCCAGCCACGCCAGCTTGTACGTCCACTTGTCGCTGCCGACCTCGCTGCCGTTGGGCACGTACGCCGACAGGACTCGTACCCCGCCGATGTTCGCAGCGATCAGGCGCGCCTGCGCGTCGTCCACGCCGTCGTCGAGGCCGATGCGCACGTCCGTGGCGGCAGTGCGGCTGAGAATCGCCACGCCGTTGTAGGTCTTCTGACCATGGAGCACGGCTTCGTAGCCCGCGGCGCGCACGTCTTCGAGCGGGAAGCCAGCGGCCTCGGTCTTGAGCTCTTGCAGGCACAGCACGTCGGGCGAGTGTTGGGCGAGCCAGGCGAGCAGCCGGTCTTTGCGGGCCTTGACCGAGTTGACGTTCCAGGTGGCAATCTTCATCGTGGGATGCCCGTGCGGCGGGTAGGGTGTCGTTTGTAGCGCGAGCTGCGGGCGCCGCAAAGTCCGCGTTTCGATCAGCCTCCAAGGAGAAGACAGCATGCACAAGGACGCGATCAGCAGTGACAAAGCCCCCAAGGCCGTCGGTGCCTACAGCCAGGCCGTGCGTGCGGGCGGCTTCGTCTTTCTATCGGGGCAGATTCCGCTCGATCCCGTGACCGGGGCGATCATCGAGGGCGATGTGGCTGCACAGGCGCGCCGCGTGCTCGACAACCTCGCCGCCGTCTTGGCGGCCGCTGGCTGCAGCTTTGACGACGTGGTCAAGTCGACGATCTACCTCACCGATATGGCGGACTTTGCGGTGGTGAACGAGATCTATGCCAGTTACTTCACGAGCGCGGTCAAGCCTGCGCGCGCGACCGTGGCCGTTGCGGGCTTGCCGCGTGCTGCCAAGGTCGAGATCGACATGATTGCGTACGCGCCCTGAGGCTCAGCGCGCGAGCCACGGGTTCTGCACGACGATGGTCTGCTCGCGGTCGGGGCCCACGCTGACGATCCAGGCCTTGCAGCCGACCATGTCCTCGATCGCACACACGTAGCGAAGTGCGTTCTTGGGCAGCTCGTGCAGCGCACGACACGACGTGACGGGCTCGTCCCAGCCGGGGAAGCTCTCGTACACCGGGGTGACGGATTCGAGATCGTCGTAGGGCAGATCCTCGATGCGCTTGCCGTCGCGTTCGTACGCGACGCACACCTTGATCTCGTCCATGCCGGTCAGCACGTCGACCTTCATGATGGCGAGGCCTGACAGACCGTTGATGCGTGTGGCTTGGCGCAGCGCCGGGATGTCCAGCCAACCGCAGCGGCGCGGGCGCCCTGTGGTGGCACCGAATTCGGCGCCGGCTTCGCGCAGTGCTTCGCCGAGGTCGCCAGACATCTCGGTGGGGAAGGGACCTGCGCCGACGCGTGTGGCGTACGCCTTGGTGATGCCAACGACGGCCGAGATTGCGGTGGGCCCGATGCCAGCGCCGGTGCACGCGCCGCCCGCGACCGTGGACGAGCTGGTGACGAACGGGTAGGTGCCACTGTCGACGTCGAGCAAGGCGCCCTGCGCACCTTCGAGCAGCACGCGCTTGCTGGTGGCGAGGGCGTCTTGCACGCAGCGCGAGGCGTCGCCGATCAATGCTTCGAACTCACGAGCCATCGCGAGGTACGCAGCGACGATCTCGTCGCGGCCGGGTAGCGTGCCGCCGAGCGCATTGGCGACCGGCAGCCAGGCTTCGAGGTTGGCATCGAGCTTCGCCTCGAGCTTGCTGCGCGAGAGCAGGTCGCCGATGCGAATGCCGCGCCGCGCGGCTTTGTCTTCGTACGCCGGGCCGATGCCGCGCTTGGTGGTGCCGATCGAGCCTTTGCGCGCGTCGCGCAGCGAATCGATGATCACGTGATGCGGCAGCACGACGTGCGCACGATCGGAGACCACGAAGCGATCGGGCGAGAAAAGCTTGCGCTTCTTCAGCTCGGCCAGCTCGGCCACCAACACAGCAGGATCGATCACCGTGCCCTGACCAAGCACGCACACCGTGCGTGGGCTCAGCGCGCCCGATGGAATCAGATGAAAGACAATCTTCTCGCCGTCCACGACGAGCGTGTGTCCGGCGTTCGCACCACCCGCATAGCGGACGATGACGTCCGCCTGTTGCGAGTAGATGTCGACGATCTTGCCTTTGCCTTCATCGCCCCACTGGGCGCCCACGACCACGACGGCTCCCATTGCCTAGCCCTTCGTCGATTCTTGCGCCCACGCACGGAGCGCCACGATGGATGCGATATCTTCGGGCTTCACGGCCTGTTCGGCCGCATCACGTGTCCGAAGGAAACGAGCTGCTGTGCGAGTCAGCACGAGTGCGGCATCGTACCCCCATGCACGCGTAAAGGCGAGGCACGAACGCACATCCGCGTGGTGCGGCAGCGTCGCGGCGACCACGCGCTCTTGCCGCAGGCGCGTGGCCAGGGCGTGCCGTCGTGCTTCGGTGCCGCCGGCGACGACGAGCCGCAGCGGGGCGGCTTCGCGTGAGCCCACGCCCGCAGTGCGCAGCGCCCATTGCAGGTTTTCCAGGTCGAACGCAAACCCGGTCGCGGGCTGGTCCGTGCCGAAGCGGCGCAGCAAGCGATCGTAGCGACCGCCCATGCCCACGGGCTCGCCCGGTCCCTCGGCGAGCACGGCAAAGCTCATACCCGTGTAGTAGCTGGAGCCGCGGGCATCGCTCAGGTCGACGCCGAGCCTGTGCTCGAGCCCGAGCTTCGCGAGACGCTCGACGATCTCTTCGAGGTTCGCAAGCCCTGCCTGTGCGGCCGGCCAGCGCAGCGCGCGCTTCGCCTCGGCGATCACGTCGAGGTCGCCGTAGTGATCGGTCAGCGTCAAGAGGCGCGTCGCGGCTTCGGCGGGCACGTCGGCTTCTTGCAGGAGCGCAGCGAGAGCCGCGTGATCTTTGCGAGCCAGCGCTTCGGACACCGGCGCACGCAACACGGCGGGCAGTGTGTCGAGCACGGACTGTGCAATGGTCACCTGACTGAGCTCGATGCGAAAATCAGGCAAGCCCGCGTCTTCACACGCACGACTGGCGAGCCAAACGATTTCGGTGTCGGCTTCCGGTCCGGCGATGCCCACGCACTCGACGCCCGCCTGCGTGATCTGCTGATGCGAGCGCGCGCGCCCGCGCCTGCGGCGGATCACGCGGCCCTCGTAACACAGTCGCCAGGGGGCAGGGTGGCCGGCCATGCGCGTCGCGATCACACGCGCAATCTGGGGCGTGATGTCGGGGCGCAGCACAGCGACCTCGCCGCTCTCGGGCTCGACGAAGCGCAAGAGGTCCCGTGGGTCGAGCGAATCGCTGCCGCGCTCCACCACTTCCGCGTGCTCGAAGAGCGGCGTGGTGATGAGGTCGTAGCCGGCGAGCTCGAAGGTCTCGAGCACCAGGCGCGTGAGTACGCGGCGCGCGTTGGCTTCCGGCGGCAACAAGTCGCCCATGCCCTTGGGCGTGCGCAAGGGTGTGCCGTGTGCGGCCAGCGAGTGCCCGAGCACGCGCCCGCCGCCAAGACTCGAGGTCTGCTGCGGCGGGGCGGGAACGACTAGCTCTGGGCCTGCGCTCTTGCGGGTGCGAGCTGGGCGCCTTGCTTTCACAGCTTGACGAGCAACACCGAGCGGACGTTCGACAGTCCGCGCAGCTCCTTCAGGACTTCTTCCGGCACGGGCGCGTCGACGTTCCACAGCGCGAAGGCCTGACCCTCGTGCAAGCCGACCTGCATGCGCGACACGTTGATCTCTCGCTTGCCGAGGATGGTGCCTACCGAACCGATGACGCCCGGACGGTCTTCGTTGTGCAGCACGAGCACGTTGCCTTCGAGCGTGGCATCGAGCTCGTAGCCGTCGAGGCCCACGAGCACTGCACCGCCCGAGGTGCCGAGCGTACCGGTCGCCGTGTGCAAGCCGTGCTCACCGGAAACCGTGACGCGTACCGTCGAGCTGTAGCGGCGCGTCGCTTGCTCGCGCACCTCGATCACCGAGATGCCGCGTTCCTTGGCCTCGTAGGGCGCGCTCACGGCGTTCACGGGCTCTTCGAGGAAGCGCTCGAGGTAGCCCGAGAGCGCGGCGTTCGCGACCGGGCGCACGCCGTACTCACCGGCCTCGCCGGTGCAGATGACGCGCAGCTCGCGCACGTCGATGGAGCCGAGCTGGCCCAGCAGCTTGCCGAGCTTCTGCGCCAGATCCAGGTACGGACGGATCTTCTCGGCGGCGTCACCCGGCAGCGACGGCACGTTCACCGCGTTGCGGATCGCGCCGGTCGTGAGGTAGTCGGCGACCTGCTCTGCGATCTCGAGCGCCACGCGATCCTGCGCTTCGCCCGTGGAGGCACCCAGGTGCGGCGTGCAGATCACGTTGTCGAGCTTGAGCAGCGGGTGCTCGGGGTTCACCGGCTCCTTCTCGAACACGTCGAGCGCAGCGCCCGCGATCTTGCCTTCCTTCAGCGCGACCTCGAGATCCTGCTCGTTCACGATGCCGCCACGAGCTGCATTCACCAGCAGGGCGCCCTTCTTCATCTTCGCGAAAGAGTCCTTGTTGAAGAGGTTCTTGGTCTCGGGCGTGAGCGGCGCGTGGATGGTCACGAAGTCGCTGCGCGTGAAGATCTGCTCGATGGGCACGAGCTCGATGCCGAGGCTCGAGGCCTTGTCGTGCGTGAGCACGGGATCGAACGCGATCACGTTCAGCTTCAGGCCGTGCGCGCGATCCGCGACGATGCGGCCGATGTTGCCCATGCCCACGATGCCCAGCGTCTTGCCGGCAATCTCTTTGCCCTCGAACTTGTTCTTCTCCCACTTGCCGGCGCGCATCGAGGCGGTGGCTTGCGGAACCTTGCGCGCGAGCGACATCAAGAGCGAGATGGCGTGCTCCGCAGTGGTCACGGCGTTGCCGGTCGGCGTGTTCATCACGATGATGCCGCGGCGGCTGGCGGCCGGGACATCCACGTTGTCGACGCCGATGCCGGCGCGACCGATCACGCGCAGGTTGTCGGCTTTCGCGATGACCTTCGCCGTGACCTTGGAGCCGCTGCGGATCACCAGGGCGTCGTACTCACCGATGGCCGCCGCGAGCTCATCCTCGGACAGGCCGGGCTTGTAGTCGACGACGATGCCGGGAGCCGCCTTGAGGACCTGCAGGCCGGACTCACTGAGCTTGTCGGATACCAGTACTTTGGAGGCAGTCATTCAACCCACCGCGCTTGTGTTGTTCGCACGTGCAGGACGCACATGAAAAAGCCCGGGAGGGCTACCACCCGGCCGTGCACAACGTCAAGGCAGCGATCGGTATCGCTGACGGAAAAATATGCTAAAGCTGTTCGCCTTGGGCAGATGCAATTCCGTGCTTGACCACACACGTGGTTTCGCTCTAAACGCCCGCGGCCGTCTTACGTGGGCGGCCTTCGCACGGCGAAGACTGATCAACTGGTTACTGGCAAGCGCTGCTGACCCTGGTTGCGCTGGCAGTCACTGGCAGTCAGCGGATCGCGAGGCTCACGACGCACCGCGAGTTTGCGCAGGCGGCTCTCGTTGCCGCTTGAGCAGTGGATGGAACTTCTCGTATAAGGGCGCGCGCATTGGCGTAGACCGGCGCGCGGACCAGGCTTTTCGGCCGACCCACTCCATAGTCGATTACGGGCACGCAAATGCAGATATTCCCGCGTTCTCTCAACTACCTGCCACTGGTCGCCGCCCTGGGCGTCGCAGTGCTCGGCGGCGGTGTCACCACCGGCATCTGGTACTACTTCTCGCCGAAGAACACGCAGGTCGGTTACGCGCCCGAGCAGCCGATTCACTACAGCCACAAGCTGCACGCCGGTGAGCTGGGGATGGACTGCCGCTACTGCCACGCCAACATCGAGCGCTCGCAGGAGGCGATGATCCCGCCGACGCAAGCGTGCATGGGCTGTCACGCAGTGGTGAAGAAGGACTCTCCGAAGCTCGCCGCTCTGCGCGACAGCTGGAAGACCGGCAAGCCCGTGGAGTGGGTGCGCGTGCATCGCGTGGCCGACTACGTGTTCTTCGATCACAGCGTGCATCTGGCGGCGGGCGTGGGCTGCGTGAGCTGCCACGGTCGCATCGATCAGATGGATGTGGTGCGTCAGGACCAACCGCTGAACATGGTTTGGTGCTTGGAGTGTCATCGCAATCCCAATCCGAACCTTCGCCCGAAGGATCAGATCACCAACATGACCTGGAAGCCGTCCGCCGAGGAAGCCACGCAGCTGGCCGAAGTGAAGCTGCGCGGGCCGCAACATTGTTCGGGGTGCCACCGATGAGTACCGCAGGCAACAAACAAGAGACCTCGTCCGGCAAGCGCTTGTTCTGGCGCAGCCTGGAGCAGAAGGCTGACCCCCAGGCACAGCACGAGGAGGCCAAGGCCTCCGACGTGGTGAAGCAGACGATCAGCCACGACGAGCTGTTTACGCTGCGGCGTCGCAACTTCCTCGGCTTGAGCGGTGCGATGGCGGCGCTCGTCGGCGTGGAAGGCTGCGTGCGTCGCCCGGTCGAGAACATCATGCCGTACGCCGACATGCCGGAGTACATCAACCCGGGCGTGCCGCTGCATTACGCCACGGCGACGCAGCGCAACGGCGAAGCGCTTGGCCTGGTGGTCACGACCTTCGAGGGTCGTCCGACGAAGATCGAAGGTAACCCCGATCATCCGACGAGCCTCGGCGCAACGGACTTGCTCGCGCAGGCCGGCATCCTCGAGCTGTACGACCCCGAGCGCTCGCATGCTCCGACGCACAAGGGTGTGGCCGCGAGCTTCGCGGACTTCGACGCGTTCGTCGCGACCAAGCTCGCGGAGCTGCAGAAGAACGGCGGCTCCGGTCTGCGAGTGTTGGCCCAGCCCACGAATTCACCCACCTTTGTGCGCATGCGCGCCGCGCTGTTGGCGAAGTTGCCACAAGCGCGCGTGCACACGTATGCACCGGTGAGCCAGAGCCAAGTGCTGGAGTCGACGCGCATTGCGTTCGGCCAACCGACCAGCGTGCTGCACGACTTCTCGCAGGCGAAGGTCGTGGTCGCGCTCGACTCCGACTTCATGATGACCGAGCCCGGTTCGGTTCGCTCGGCGCGGCAGTTCGCGAGCGCGCGTGACATGGAGTCGGCAAGCGGCACCATGAACCGCCTGTACGCGGTCGAGCCGCTGTTCTCGGTGACGGGTAGCAACGCCGATCATCGGCTGCGCCTACCTGCGCAGGACATCGCTCGCTACGCGCGCGCGTTGGCCGCGGAGCTCATCTCAGCTCACGGCGTGCAACTGGGTGCGATCGCCCCGGCCGTTCAGGGCGTCGCGACCGATGGCATTCCGGAGCACTGGCTCAAGGCCGTTGCGAGCGATCTCGCGGCGAACACTGGTCGCTCACTGGTCGTTGCAGGCGCGCGTCAGCCGGCGGCGGTTCACGCGCTGGTGCACGCGCTCAACCGCGCGCTGGGCAACGCCGGCAAGACGGTGACCTACGGCGAAGCGCTCGACCCGACGGAGGCCGACAATTTTGCGAGCATCGCTGCGCTGGCCTCCGACATGGCCGCCGGCAAGGTCGACACGCTGGTGATTCTGGGCGGCAACCCCGCTCACGACGCGCCGGCCGATCTGCACTTCGGCGACGCGCTCGCCAAGGTCGGCACGAGCATCCACGTCTCCAGTCACGACGAAGAGACGGCGGCGCTCACCACCTGGCACCTGCCGCGCGCGCACGAGCTCGAGACCTGGGGCGATCTGCAAGCCTCCACGGGTCACTACACCGTGCAGCAGCCGATGCTCGCGCCGCTGTGGGGCGGCCGCAGCGACATCGAAGTGCTGGGGCAGCTCGCGGGTGAGCCGGCGTGGCGAGGTCACGACCTCGTGCAGGCCACGGTGACCGGTCGTGGGATCAACGGCGAGCTCGCGTGGCGTCAGCTGCTCCACAAGGGCGTTGCGGAACAGACGTTCGCGCGCGTGCTCGGAGCGCTCGAAGTTCGTGACGGAGAGGTCGCGGGCGCGCTGCGCAAGCTGACCGATGCGCCGGCGCTCAGCGCAAGCAACCTCGAGGTCGTGTTCGCGGCCGATGCGAAGATGTTCGATGGGCGCTACGCGAACAGCACCTGGCTGCTCGAGTTGCCCGATCCGCAGACGCGCATCACCTGGGACAACGCCGCCTTGATCGGGCCGAGCACCGCCAAGGAGCTGGGCCTCAAGAGTGGCGACATGGTGCGCCTGTCGAAGGACGGTGCGTCGGTCGACATCGTGACGTGGGTGCAGCCGGGCCAGGCGCCCAACAGCATCGGTCTCACGCTCGGTTGGGGTCGCAAGAAGGCCGGCAGCAACGGCAACGGCCACGGCTTCGACGTCTACCCGCTGCGCACGACCGCGGCCCCGCACTTCACCGCGGGCGTGGCCGTGCAGAAGCTCGGCGTGACTTATCCGCTGTCGCAGGTGCAAGAACACGACAGCATGGAAGGCCGCCCGCTCGCGATCGATGCGACGCTCTCCGAGTACAAGGAGAAGCCCAACTTCCCCGAGTTCAAGTCGCCCGACCCGCAGTTTGCCCCGCTTTGGAAGATGCAGGACTACAGCAAGGGCAACCAGTGGGGGATGAACGTCGATCTCAACACGTGCAATGGCTGCAACGCGTGCGTGATCGCCTGTCAGGCCGAGAACAACGTTCCGGTGGTTGGTAAGGAGCAGGTCGCGCGCGGCCGTTCGATGCACTGGTTCCGCATCGACCGCTACTACGTGGGCGACAACGAAGACACCCCGGAGGTCGCGTTCCAGCCGGTGGGCTGTCAGCATTGCGAAGAAGCGCCGTGCGAGAACGTTTGCCCGGTGGCCGCCACGTCGCACAGCCCCGAGGGCTTGAACGACATCGCGTACAACCGCTGCATCGGTACGCGCTATTGCATGAACAACTGCCCGTACAAGGTGCGTCGCTTCAACTTCCTGAACTTCAATCAGGACATCCCCGAGACGCTGCAGATGCAGAAGAACCCGAACGTCACCGTGCGCTTCCGCGGTGTCGTCGAGAAGTGCACCTACTGCGTGCAGCGCATCCAGAAGGCCAAGAGCACCGCCAAGCAAGAAGGCCGCCACTGGCTGCGCGACGGCGAAGTGGTGTCGGCGTGCCAGCAGGTTTGCCCGACGCAAGCCATCACCTTCGGTGACATCAACAACCCGAAGAGCGTGGTGTCCACGAAGCGCAGGACCGATCGCAACTACGCGCTGCTCGCCGAGGTTGGCGCGCGGCCGCGCACGCGCTTCCTCGGCAAGATTCGCAATCCGAACCCGGAGATGAAGTCATGAGTGCGGACAGCCCGATCGCTGAAATCGGCGAGACGCCGTTGGTTCCCGCGCACGTCACCGCGGCTTTCGTCTCGGACGAAGTCAGCCGCGTGACCGAGCAGAAGGCCCCCGTGGGCTGGTGGATGGTTTTCGGCGTTGCGCTCATGTTCCTCGGCGTGCTGCTCGTCAGCGTCGGGTACCTGGTCTGGAACGGTATCGGCTCGTGGGGTAACAACAGCCCGGCCGCGTGGGCCTGGGACATCACGAACTTCGTCTGGTGGATTGGTATCGGTCACGCTGGCACGCTGATCTCCGCGGTGTTGTTCCTGTTCCGGCAGAAGTGGCGCACTTCGGTCAACCGCTTCGCGGAGGCCATGACCATCTTCGCGGTCATATGTGCCTTGCTGTACCCGACGATCCACGTCGGTCGTATCTGGTTCCTGTACTGGGCGCTGCCGATTCCCAATCAGATGGGCATGTGGCCGAACTTCAAGAGCCCGCTCTTGTGGGATGTGTTCGCGGTCAGCACCTACTTCACGGTTTCGCTGCTGTTCTGGTTCGTCGGTCTCATCCCCGACTTTGCCACGCTGCGTGATCGCGCCAAGAACGTCGTGCGCAAGAAGGTCTACGGCGCGCTGGCGCTCGGCTGGCGCGGCAGTAACCGCCACTGGCGCCACTACGAGCGCGCGTACCTGATCCTGGCAGCGCTCTCCACGCCTCTGGTGCTCTCGGTGCACTCGGTCGTTAGCTTCGACTTCGCCACCTCGGTCATGCCGGGCTGGCACACCACGATCTTTCCCCCGTACTTCGTCGCCGGCGCCGTGTTCTCGGGCTTCGCCATGGTGTCGACGCTGATGATCATCTGCCGTCAGGTCTATGGCCTGAAGGACATCATGACCATGAAGCACCTCGAGCTGATGAACAAGATCATGCTCGTGACAGGGTCGTTGGTCGGCTACGCGTACTCGATGGAGTTCTTCATCGCCTGGTACTCGGGCAACGAGTACGAGCGCTACGTGTTCATCAACCGCGCGACCGGCCCCTACGCCTGGGCGTACTGGACGATGGTCACTTGCAACGTGGTCTCGCCGCAGCTCTTCTGGTGGAAGCGGCTGCGCACCAGCATCCCGGTGATGTTCGCGGTGTCGATCTTGATCAACATCGGGATGTGGTTCGAGCGCTTCGTGATCATCGTGACCACGCTGCACCGCGACTACCTGCCGTCGTCGTGGGGCATGTTCCACCCGACGCTGGTCGACATCGGCTGCTACACGGGTTCGCTCGGTCTGTTCTTCACGCTCTTCTCGCTCTTCATCCGCTGGCTGCCGATGATCGCGATGTTCGAGGTGAAGGCGGCCCTGCCGGGTGCACAACCCAGCCATCACGCAGCTCATGACGAGCATGCCGAGCCGGCGCATGGCGCGCTGGCGGTGAAGGAGGCGTGACATGAGCGAGCAAGCCACGAGCAAACGCCCTGTCGTTTACCTCGCCGAGTACGACTCGCCCGACGCCATCATCCACGCCGCGGAAGGCGTGCGCGATGCCGGCTACGAGAAGTGGGACGTGCACTCTCCGTACCCCGTGCACGGCATGGATGCCGCGATGGGTCTGCCGGACTCTGGCCTCGGCTGGATCGTGCTGCTTTGCGGACTCACCGGCGTGACGGCGGCCGTCGTCATGATTCAGTGGATGAACGGCATCGACTATCCGCTCGTGATAGGCGGCAAGCCACCGGATGCGATCCCATCGATGGTGCCAATCATGTTCGAGCTCACGGTGCTGCTATCCGCGTTCGGCGCGGTGTTCGGCATGCTCGGCTTGAACGCGCTGCCCCGCCATCACCACCCGGTCTTCTACTCCGACCGCTTCGAGGCTTTCTCGCACGACAAGTTCTTCATCTCGATCGAGGTGGAGGACAAGAAGTTCGACAAAGAGAAGACCAAGCAGCTGCTCGAAAGCCTGCACTCGACGCACGTCGAGCTCGTCGAGGAGGAAGTAGCGTGACCATTTCGCTCCGCATTCTGGCGGCACTGGGCCTCGTGTTCGCGGCGGCAGCCTGTCGCGGCGAGACGTCGGCCGAGCCGCCGCTCGCCCCGATCCGCAACATGTTCCAGCAGCAGCGCTACAACCCGCAGGCGCGCAGCAACTTCTTCGCCGACGGCCGCACGATGCGCAAGCCGGTCGAGCATACCTTCGCGCGTGAGATGAACCCGAGCGCCGAGATCTCGGACGGCGAGATGGCCGAAGGCACTGGCTATGTGATGAAGGTGCCGCCCGAGATGCTGTCGCAGCTCGGCGGCATGGCCACGGCCGTGGACCGCGGCGAGCAGCGCTACAACATCTACTGCGTGCCGTGTCACGACCGTGCGGGTACCGGGCAGGGCTCGGTCTTCGTGCGCTCGCAGAAGAACAACTCCGGCATGGTGGCCCCGTCGAACTTGAACGACGACCGGATTCGCCACATGCCCGATGGCCAGCTGTTCGCGACCATCAGCCACGGCGTGCGCAACATGCCGGCGTACAACTACTCGATTCCCGTGAGCGATCGCTGGGCGATCGTGACTTACGTGCGCGCACTCGAAATCAGCCAGACCGGGGAGCAGTGACGTGAGCGACGCAACCAAGACCCACGACTCCATGAAGTATCGGATTCCAGAAGCCAGTGCCTGGGGCGGCGCCTGGAAGCTGGCGATGATGCTCGGCGGCTTCGGAGGCCTCGTCGCGCTCGGCGGCGCGGTCATGCAGCCGGAACGCTTCGCGTTCTCCTACCTCTACGGCTTCGTCACCGTGATGACGATCTGGCTCGGCTCGGTGTTCTTCGTGCTCGTGCAACATCTCACCGGCTCCGGCTGGAGCGTAAGCGTGCGGCGCGCCTCCGAATTCTTCGTGAGCGGCGTGGTGGTGCTGCCGTTCCTCTTTGCGCCTCTCATTCCGAACTTCAAGACGCTCTACCCGTGGTGGAGCGCCGACAAGAACGGTGTGGCCGAAGCGCAGGAGCATGCAGAGCCGGCCGCGAAGGCCGAAGCGGCTGCTCACCCGCACGCAGGCGGTGCGGTGGAAGCTGCGGAAGGCGAGCACAGTCCGCACGAGCTGATCGAGGAAGCGACGCTCGCCAAGAAGGGCCCGTTCCTTAACCACAGCTTCTTCTTCATCCGCATGGCGCTGTACTTCGTGATCTGGCTGTGGCTCGGCCTGCGGCTGTTCCGCTACTCCACGTCGCAAGACGCCACTGGCGACAAGCAGTGGACGGTGAAGCTGCAGGGCATGGCCCCGGCGGCCACCATCCTCTTCGCGCTCTCGCTCACCTTCGCCGGCTTCGACTGGATCATGTCGCTCGAACCGGGCTGGTATTCCACGATGTTCGGCGTGCGCATCTTCGCCACGTCGGCCGTGACCTCGTTTGCGTGCATCATCCTGGTCACGCTCGGCTGGAAGAGCGCAGGTCTGGTCAAGAACGAGATCAACACCGAGCACTACCACGACCTCGGCAAGCTCATGTTCGGCTTCCTGGTGTTCTGGGCGTACATCTCGTTCAGCGAGTTCTTCCTGATCTGGTACGCAGCCATCCCGGAGGAGACCGTGTACTTCCACCGCCGCTGGGACGACTCGTCATGGCGCAACATCAGCATCGCCATCGTGACGCTGAAGTTCATCGTGCCCTTCTACGTGACGATGTCGCGCAACGCCAAGCGTAACAACGCCGCCATCGGCTTCGCGGCCTGCTGGTTGCTCGTGCTGCACCTGGTCGAGATCTACTACTGGATCATGCCGTACTACCGGCCGAACCAGCCGGTGCAGTGGAGCGGCATCTGGATCGAGGCCGGCTGCGTGATGGCCACGGTCGGGGTGTACATGACGTGGGTGCTGCGCAATATGCGCAAGCACTCGCTGATCGCGGTGGGCGACCCTCGCTTGTCACGCGCGCTCAACTTCACCAACGTCTGAGCCGCCGCTCGGCGGGCGCTGCGCGTTCATGGGCGCGTCGTCGCTCGCCGCGGCCGTAGGTGGGCCGACTCTGAGCGCTCCCGCAGGGTGAGCGACGCGTCAACGAGCGGTGGCGGTTTCGGGCGTTGCAGCCCGCGGGCCCTCTGACACATGCCTCAAGCCGCTGCAGCTGCTCGTCGGCGCAGCATGCGGTAGACGCCGAGGGCGACCATGCCGATGGCGACAGCGAACCACAAGGTCGCCAGACGCACGAGCATGGTCGCTGCCGTGGCGACCGCGGGCTCCATCGTGCTTCCTCCGAGGGTCTGCAAGAGCCCGGTCATGCCGGCCTCCGTGACACCGAGGCCGCCCGGCATCATGGCCACGGCCCCCGCGATGGTGGACGCAGCATACGCGAACACGGCGGCGTCCCAGGACAGCTGCACGCCCGAGAAACCGTGGACGATCACGTAGAGCGCTGCGCACTCGAGGCCCCAGGCAAGCGTGGCGATGAAGCTGCCCAGCAAGAGGCCTGACGGGTGAACCATGTCGAGCAGGGACTCGTAGGCCTCGCGCAGCTTGGGGCTGACTTTCCCGACCACGGGCAAGCGCTCGGCGATGCGCAGGAAGAACTCCCCGAGCGGCCGATAGGCGAAGATCGCGACCAGGCTGCCCACGCCGAGCGCGCCTACGGCGGCGATGGCAACACCGTGCTCGAAGGCGAGCGAGCCGAGCGCGGTGAGCAGCACCAGCGCGATGAGATCGGTGAGGCGTTCGGCGATCACGATTGGGGCCGTGCGCACCATCGAGACGCCGCGCGACTCGTAGAGCAGCAGCGACTTGAAGACCTCGCCGACCTTGCCGGGGGTCACGCTCATGGTGAACCCCGACAAGAACACCACCGAGCTCTCGAAGAGCGGGACCTCGACGTTGATGCAGTGCAGGTAGTACTGCCAGCGCCAGACGCGCAGCGCGTAGTTGCCGGCGGCCAGCGTGAAGCCCAGGGCCACCGCACCGGGGGCGAAGTTCTGCGCGGCATGCGCGAGCTTGTGCACGTCGCCGTACAGAACCAAGCCGGCGAACACCAAGCCGCCGAGGAGTGCCGCGATCATGACCTTGCGGGCGAGGCCCCGGGCCATCGCGGTGGCGTCGGCCTGCGTCGTCGGGGTGGGCTCCACGGGGTCTGCAGCGACGGCGCTTGGCGGTGGAGGAACGGACGGCGTAGTCATGGGCGCAGGGGAGGTGCCGCGGCCTCTTTCGTCCGGCGCGGGTGCTCGCAAGGTGACACGGATGCAGGGCGTTGGCCAACCTCGCAGGCGCAGGCCGCCGTTGCCCGCGTCCACGATGTCGACCACTATGGGCGCCTCGGAGACTTGGCCGCGATGCCGAAGGACGACAAGAGAGCCGCACGCCGCCGCACGTTGCGCGAAGACGCGTTGAACTTGCCGAACCTGCTCACGACGGGGCGGGTCGTGATGATCCCCGTCGTGCTGTGGTTGATGTGGCAGCAGACGCGCGTCGCGAACTTCTGGGCCACGATGGCCTACTCGGCCGCAGCCGTCACCGACTTCATCGACGGCTATCTTGCGCGGCGCATGGGTCTGACGAGCGTGCTCGGGAAGTTCCTCGATCCGCTCGCAGACAAGCTGATCGTGCTGGCCACGTTGGTGCTGATGGTCGAGCTCGGTCACGTGCCCGCGTGGCCCGTCATCATCATCGCTGGCCGTGAGCTGTCGATCACGGCGCTGCGCACGATCGCACTGAGTGAAGGCGTGGTGATTGCGGCCAGCCAAGGCGGCAAAGACAAGACGGCGGTGCAGATGGTCGCGCTGGTCGCGCTGATCCTGCACGACACCTACGTGCTGGACTGGGGCTTCTACAAGGCTGCGGTGGATCTGAACGCCGTGGGCCTCGCGCTCTTGTACCTGAGCGTGTTCTTCGCCATCACGAGCGCTGGTGAGTACATCGGGCTGTTCATGGATGCCGTGGAAGCCAAGGAGAAGCGCGAGCGCGAAGAGGCGCTTCGCGAAGAGGCTCTGCGCGGAGAAGGTGAATGAAGCGCGCGCTGCACTTGGACGGAGAACCGATGGGGAACGCTCGTGCTTGGGTCGTGCGCTGGCTGGCGGTGCTTTCTGTCGTGGCCTGCGTGCAGTGCACGCGCGGCAAGAGTCACCCGGAGGGAACGCAGCCGGCATCTACGGCCGCGCAGCCAGCGGCTGCCGCTGCGCCGGTTGCTTCTGCCGCGACCGGTGCGACGTACGACGACTGGAGCGCCGGCAAGCTGCCTGCCAGCGTGCTGCAGGGTCAGCCCGTCTCCGGCGGCGAGCTCGTCGTGGGCTTGCGTACCGACCCACCGTCGCTCAACACCAACGTCGACTCGGATCTGGTCGCGCGCTGGATCACCGGTCACCGCATCTACCAGGGCTTGATCGACGTCGATCCGTTCGACGACCCGAATTACCGCGTCGTGCCGCAGCTGGCCGAGACCTGGGAGATCAGCGACGACAAGAAGACCTACACGTTCCATCTGCGCAAGGACGTGAAGTGGCACGACGGACTGCCCTTCACGGCACGCGACGTGATCGCGACCTTCGACAAGGTGCAGGATCCGACCACCAAGGCCGTGCACGTACGCTCCACGCTGCAGGAGCTTGCCGGCTATTCCGCGCCCGACGACTACACCGTCGTGTTCAAGTGGAAGCGGCCGTACTTCCTCAGCCTCGATTCGCTCGCGGACATCCCCATCCAACCGGCGCACGTGATCGCTCGGTTGAGAGGTGGGCAGTACAACGAAGCCGCGACCAACCCCTTGAACCGTCACCCCATCGGGACGGGCCCGTTCAAGTTCGTCGCCTGGGAGAGCAACCAGAAGATCGTGCTGGCCCGTAACGACCAGTACTGGGCGCAGAAGCCGTACCTCGAACGCCTGGTGTTCCGGATCCAGACCGATCACACGGTGATGCTGCAGCTCGCCGAGCGCGGCGAGATCGACATGGTCGATCAGGTCACCTCCGAGCAGTGGGTCCACATGGACAGCGCCACACTGCGCAAGCACTGGAATCGCTCCAAGTTCTACTCGGCCAACTATGCGTGGATCGGCTGGAACGAGGAGCGGCCGTTCTTCAGCGACAAGCGCGTGCGTCGCGCGCTGACGCTGCTCGTCGACCGGCCCGGGATCATCGAGAAGATGTTGTACGGGTTGCCGCGCGCGACCACCTGCCACTTCTACTGGGCGAGCCCCTCATGCGATGCCTCGCTCAAACCCTTGCCATACGACCCGGCGGCCGCGCAGAAGCTGCTCGATGAAGCCGGCTGGAAAGACAGCAACGGCGACGGGGTGCGGGACAAGGGCGGCGTCGAGTTTCGCTTCATCTTCATGTTGCCGGTCGGCTCCACCGAGGCGGCTCACTGGGCGGCGAAGCTGAAGGAAGACCTCGCGCGCGTGGGCATCGAGATGGAGCTGCAGACTGTGGAGTGGGCGGCCTTCAGCAAGCGGCTCACGGAGCATCGCTTCGATGCGTGCACGCTTTTGTGGGGAGGTGGCCCGCGCGACGAGCCCTCGCAGATCTGGCACTCGAGTGGCATCAAGGGCGGTTCGAACTTCATCAGCTACCGCAACGCCGCGATCGACAAGATGCTCGAAGACGCACGCATCATGTTCGACGAGGAGGCGCGCAACGCGCTTTACCGCAGGTTCGGCGCGATCTTGCAGGACGAGCAGCCGTACACCTTCCTCTACGTGCGACCGGAACTCTCGCTCCTGAGCAAGAAGATCAAGGGCGCGCGCGAGAGCCTGATGTGGTGGCAGTTCGAGAGCCTGTGGATCGATCCGAGCTGGAACGCAGCCAAGTGATGCGATGCTGAGCTACACGTTGCGGCGTCTGTTGTGGATGGTGCCGACGCTGATCGGCATCACGCTCCTGTGCTTTTTGCTGATGCGCATGGCGGGCAACGACCCGATTCTGGCGCAGTTCCAGAACCCAATGCATCGGCAGCAGATCTCGCAAGAGGCGATCGAGCAGATGCGCAAGCTCTACGATCTCGACAAGCCGTGGTACGTGCAATACGCGCGCTTGGTCAGGCGATTGGCCACGCTCGATCTCGGCACCTGCTGGCAGAACGGCCGGCCCATCGTGGAGGTGATCGGCGAGGCGCTGCCGGTCACGCTGCTCCTGTCGTTTCTGTCGATGATTCTCGCGTACCTCATCTCCATTCCGCTGGGCGTCTACTCCGCCGTGAAGCAGCACAGTCTCGGGGACCGCGTGCTGACCGTCGCGCTCTTCGTGCTGTACTCGCTGCCGGGTTTCTGGCTCGGCACGATGTTCATCGTGTTCCTGGCGAGCGGGAAGTTCGTGGTCTGCCCCTGGACGCAGGACCACGCCTGCTTCCCCTTGCAGGGTTGGCACGCCTTCGAGGGTTTCGAACGCATGAGTGCTTGGGGAAAGGTCAAAGACGTCACCTGGCATCTGGTACTGCCCGTCGTGACCTTGACCTATCCCGCGTTCGCCGCGCTGTCGCGCTACATGCGGGCCGGCATGCTCGAAACCTTGCGCCAGGACTTCGTGCGCACGGCGCGTGCGAAGGGCCTGCCCGAACGCACGGTGGTCTTCGGTCACGCGCTGCGCAACAGCTTGATCCCCATCGTCACTCTGATCGGGCTCGAGCTCCCCGAGTTGATCAGCGGCTCGGTGATCGTCGAGTCGATCTTCGGCGTGCGCGGCATGGGCCTGGTGGCGCTCGAGGCGATCCGCATGCCGGACTATCCGCTCGTGATCACCATCGTGGCCTTCACCGCGCTGATGACCATGCTCGGTGTGCTGATGTCCGACCTCTTGTACGCGGCGGTCGACCCGCGCATCAAGCTCGGCGAAAGAGCCGGTTGATGGAAGCGCCTGCCATGCCGCAGTCCGAACCCGCCACGCCACCCGCAGGCTACTTGCGCATGGCTAGCTCCCAGTTCATGCGCCACCGCCTGCAGCGCGTGTCGCTCTACGTGATCTGCGGCATCGCGCTGCTCGCGTTGTTCGCCGACTTCGTCGCCTCGGATCGCCCGATCGCCTTGCGCTTCCAGGGCGAGCTCTACGTCTGCCCGAACCTCACGAACCCCGCCTCGCTCCGCGCGCACGACAACCGACGTTTGCTCGACGAGATGGGGCCCGACGACTGGGCCGTTTTCCCACTCGTGCCCTGGGGCTACAACAGCCACGATATGGACGCCGTACTGGCACCGCCGAGCACGCAGCACTGGCTCGGCACCGACAGCGGCGGCCGCGATGTGTTCGCGCGCGTGGTCCATGGCTCGCGGGTGAGCCTCGCGGTGGGCGTACTGTCCGTGATCGTGCTCGTCTTCATCGGCGTGCTGCTAGGGTCGGTGTCTGCGTACTTCGGTGGTCTCTTGGATCTCGTGCTCATGCGCATCGTCGAGATCGTGCACGCCGTCCCAACCATTCTCGTGCTGGTCACCATGCTCGCCTTGATCATGCCGACTGGCTGGAAGTCGGTCGTCGCCATGATGATCGTGATCGGCTTGGTGCGCTGGACCGACGTCGCGCGCCTGGTGCGCGGCGAGATCCTGCGCATCCGCACCATGCAGTACGTGGAGGCTGCGCGGGCTCTGGGTGCCGGTCATGCACGTATCTTGTTCCGCCACATCCTGCCCAACGCCTTGAGTCCGGTGCTCGTCACCGCGACCTTCGCCATGGCGTCTGCGATCCTGCTCGAAGGTGCGCTGTCGTTTCTCGGCTTCGGCATCCCGGAAGACATGGCGTCCTGGGGCGGCATGCTCAACGACGTGCGCGGTCACACGGGCGCCTGGTGGCTCGCGGTGTTCCCGGGCGCCGCCATCTTTCTCACCGTGACTGTGTACAATCTGGCCGGTGAGGGGCTGCGGGATGCCATCGATCCGCGTTTGCGAGTTTGAGCTGGGGCGCGCGCTGCGCGTGCTGGCGCTACTGGCCTTCGGGCTGCCGTGCGTCGCCGCGTGCACGCGTGGTGCTCACGGCTATTACGGCACGACACAGCCCAAACATGGCCCCGACGAAGCCTGGACGAACCTCAGCACCGAGCCGGAGTACATCGATCCTGGCAAGTGCTCCGATTCCGCCGGCGGCGCGATCATCGTCAATCTCTTCGCCGGGTTGACGCAGCCGCACCCCGTCACGCTCGCGCCGATGCCCGACATAGCGCGCGCCTGGACCATCTCGGAGGATGGCCGGCGCTACACGTTCCAGCTGCGTCCCTCGACCTGGTCGGACGGCGTCGCTCTGACTGCGCACGACTTCGAGTACTCGTGGAAGCGTGTGCTGGATCCGGCGACCGCGTCGAAGTACGCCACGTTTCTCTACCCATTACGTTACGCGGAGATGTTTCAGCGCCGCGCGATCCTGGTTCGCGGGGTGGAGGCGAGCGGCGAGGCTGCGCTGCGAGCACGCGTTGAGGCGCTCGCGTCGATAGAGAGCCTGCGCTGGGCCGCGGATCTCGGCGGGTGTTTCGTCCTGCTTGGCGGCGACGAGCAGGGCAGGGCAGCCGCGCGCGAGCGTGTGATTCGCTCGCTCGATGGCGTCACGCTCGCTGGGGCAACGCTGCACGCCGCGCTGACCGACGCCTCGGTGGTGGGGGTGAGAGCAGCTGACGACTACACGCTGGTCGTGGACCTCGAGAACCCTGTGCCGTACTTCCTCGATCTCGTGAAGTTCTACACGGCGTTGCCCGTGCCTAGGCACGTGATCGAGCGGCTTGCGCGCGAGGGCAAGAACCCGGATCTGTGGACTCGGCCAGAGCACATCGTGAGCAACGGGGCCTACCGGCTCGCGCAATGGAAGTTCCGCCAGTTCATGCGCCTGCAGAAGAATGCTCGCTACTGGGATGCGCAGCAGGTGCGCATGCAGAGCGTGCGCTTCGCGATGGTCGAGAGCTACAACACCACGTTGAACCTCTACGAAGCGGGCGAGCTCGATGCCATCGGTCCCAACTCGAGCCTGCCGGCCGAGTTCATGGACCAACTGTCGCGCTACAAGGACTTCCGTCGTGCGCCGACACTCGCGTCGTACTTCTACTGGTTCAACACCAACGCTGCGCCCGTCAACGATGCGCGCGTGCGTCGCGCGCTCAGCCTGGCCATCGATCGCAAGTCGCTTGTCGAGCACGTCTCGCGCGGCGGCCAGATCCCCAGCGCTGACCTCGTACCCGACCAGCTCGGCGGCTACATGGGGCCGCACAGCCCGCTCTTCGATCCCGAAGCCGCACGTGCGCTGTTGCGCGAGGCGGGCTATGGGCCCGGGCACGCGCTGCCACCGCTCACGCTCACCTACAACACGACCGAGGCTCACAAGCAGCTCGCCGAAGCCGTGCAGCAGATGTGGAAGCAGAACCTCGGCGTCAGCGTCGAACTCGAGAACCAAGAGTGGAAGGTCTACCTCAAGAACTTGCAGAGCATGAGCTTCCAGATCGCACGCATGGGTTGGGTCGGCGACTACCCCGATCCCAACACCTTCCTCGACTTGCTCACCAGCCAAAACGGCAACAACCATGCGGGCTGGCACGACGCGCACTACGACCAGTTGCTCAAGGCGGCCAACGCCATCACCGAGCACGACGCGCGCATGCAGAAGCTGCAAGAAGCCGAGCGCTACGTGCTGGCCGCCATGCCGATCCTGCCTCTCTACGTTTACAGTCGTTCCGAGTTGGTGAAGCCTTACCTCATGGGTCACGCACTGAACTACGAGAGCCGCTACCTGTGCAAGTACTGGTGGATCGATCGGCGCTGGTACGACGGCGTGCCGAGCACGCGAGCGCCGGAAGGTTTTCCGCCGGAGCCAATGCACCCCGCCGCAGCGGCCGCGCCCGCAGCACAGGGAGGTGAGTGAAATGGCACGCTTCATCGTGCGGCGCTTCCTTGGCCTGTTCCCCACGTTGCTCGTGATCATCGTCGTGTCGTTTCTGGTGATTCGCCTCGCGCCGGGCTCACCGTTTACGAGTGAGCGCGGCGTGCCAGCCGAGGTGCTCGTCGATCTCAAGGCCAAGTACGGCTTCGACCAGCCGATGCCGAAGCAGCTGGCGCGCTATCTCGGGAACCTCGTGCACGGCGACCTCGGGCTTTCCACGAAGTACCCACAACGCACGGTGAACGAGATCATTGCCGACGGTTTCCCTGCGACACTCTTGCTCGGCACCGTGGCTCTCGCTTGGGCGCTGCTGCTCGGGGTCGGCGCGGGCGTGATCGGCGCCGTGCGACAGAACACCGGCTGGGACTACGGGTTCATGGCCGCGGCGCTGCTCGGGATCTCGGTGCCGACCTTCGTGCTAGGCCCGCTGCTGATCCTGATCTTCGCGCTGACAGTGTACGCGCTTCCACCCGGTGGGTGGGGGCAGTTGCGTCACGTGGTGTTGCCCGCGCTCACGCTCGGCACGGTGTACGCGGCGTATCTTGCCCGCCTCACTCGCGGCAGCATGCTCGAGATCGTCCGCGCCGACTTCGTGCGCACCGCGCGCGCCAAGGGTCTGTCGGAGCCCGCGATCGTGCTGCACCACATGCTGCGCGCAGGCCTTTTGCCCGTGGTCACGTTTCTCGGGCCCGCCATCGCGAACCTCCTGGTCGGCAGCGTGGTGGTCGAGAAGATCTTTGCCACGCCAGGCATCGGTCCGTACTTCGTGGATGCCGCCTTCAATCGAGACTACTTCCTGGTGATGGGCATCGTGGTGCTCGATTCGGTGTTCTTGCTCGTCATGAACCTCCTCGTCGACGTCACCTACGGCCTTCTTGACCCCCGCATTCGGTTCGAATGACGCCCCAACCACCGACCCGAGCGAGCTCAGGCGAAGCAGCTGCCACGGCACGCCCGATCGCGGGCGACTCGCTGTGGAAGGATGCCGTCAAGCGGCTACGCAAGAATCGCATGGCGATGCTCGGCGCCATCGTCACGGTGCTGCTGACGGCGGCATGCTTCGTCGGCCCGAGTCTGCTCGCGCAGCTCTGCGGCTACGACTACGAGACTCAAGACTTAGCCTACGGTGCACACCGGCCAACCCTCGCGCACTGGTTCGGCACCGACTTCTTCGGCCGCGACCTTCTGACCCGCGTGCTCTACGGCGGCCAGATCTCGCTGGTCGTCGGCTTGCTGGCTGCGAGCGTGGCCGCTAGCATCGGCACGCTGTACGGCGCGATCTCCGGTTACGTCGGCGGCAGTCTCGACGGCCTGATGATGCGGATCGTCGACATCATCTATGCGCTGCCCTACATGTTCCTAGTGATCGTGCTGGTCACGATCTTCGGCAAGAGCTTGCCGCTGCTCTTCGTTGCGCTCGGCCTCGTCGGCTGGCTGATGACCGCGCGCATCGTGCGCGGTCAGATGCTGGCCCTGAAGGAGCGCGAGTTCGTGCTCGCGGCCCGCAGTCTGGGTGTGAGCGCGCCCATGATCCTGCTGCGCCATCTCATACCCAACACACTGGGACCGATCATCGTCTACTTCACGCTGACGGTGCCCGCGATGATCCTGCAGGAAGCCTTCCTCAGCTTCCTCGGCCTGGGCGTGCAAGCGCCGCGACCGAGCCTCGGAGGGCTCATCAACGACGGCGCACAGCACATGGCCGTGTTCTGGTGGGAGTTGGTGTTTCCTGGCGGTGTGATGGCGGTGCTGCTGTTCTCGCTCAACTTTCTGGGCGATGGCGTGCGTGACGCGCTCGATCCTTCGCTACGCGGCCGCTGACGGCGGCGGGAAGCCGAGCTGAGGCGCGGGCGCAACGCAGGCGCAACGCGGCACAACGCAGGCGCGCTTGCGGCGCACTCACTCGGGGCGCGTGGGGGAGCCCCGCGCAGAAGTGTGGCGGATGGATCCATCGGCGGGTCCCGATCATGTCCATCCGGGCCGCGAGCAGCCTGCCTTGCGGATCGTGCGGGCATATCTGCGATCGGCCGACAGCTATTCAGAGCTCGGATCTGCACCGAGTAAGTTCCCAAGATCGCGATCTCTTCGGATCCCACAAGATCTACGAATTCATCCGGCGAGCCGCGGCCGAGCCCGATCACCAATGCCGGCATCCTCCTATCCTATTGTAATTATTAAAGAATTCAAATGTAGGAGGTCGTAGCACCAAAATAGGACAGGGGGAGCCATTTGGCGTTGACATGGATCTATTCAAAAGAATATATTCATGCGTAGTCGTTCATGGGAATCAGATGAAGCGATCCAACACATCACTCGCAGAGATTCCCGAAACGGCTGCGCAGGCGCACTTCTCGGAGGCCGAGCTCCTCGAGATCGAGCGCGTGCACGCCGAGGGGCTTTCGACCCAGCAGATCGTCGAGCTCTTCGCCCGGCACGGTGAGCGGCTGAGCGAGGCGACGTTCCGCAAGTACGTGCAGCTGGGCCTTCTGCCGCGCAGCGTGCGGGTGGGGCGCAAGGGCAAGCATCGCGGCTCGCAGGGCCTGTATCCGGCCGCCGTCGTCCGACAAGTCGAAGCGGTCCGTGGGCTGATGGCTCAGGGCTACACGATCCAGGACATCCAGCGCGAGTTCCTGTGCTTGCGCACGGACATCGACGCGCTGTCACGGCAGCTCTCGCAGCTGTTGGCGGCGATCGAGCTTTCGGTGCGCACCGAGACGGGCGCACCGACCGATGAGGTGATGGGTCGCGCGTTGGGGGATGCGCGTCAGGTGGCAGGTCAGCTCGTCGAGAAGCTGCGCGCCATCGAGCAGAGGTTGGCCATGCGTGCGCGCATGGCGAGGGCAGCCGTGTAGCGGGCACCGCGCAAGCGGGCTGCACGGTGAGGGCGACGGAACGCGACAACGGAGGCAGGCATGGGTCAGCAAGAGGGAGACGAGGCGCAGTACCTTACAGACGTCAGCGCGCAGGAGCAGCCTGTGAGCGCACCGACACCGATGGTGCAGGGCTCGCTCGCGCTGGCGTTCGCCGAGGCGGGTGAAGCCGATGGCGAAGCCTTCGAGGAAGGCGAGGAAGGCGACGAGCAGAGCCGCCGCAAGCGTCGCTCGCGTGCTCGCGCTCGCACCATTTCGATCCGCCGCCTGAGCAAGGCGGAGCTCAATCGCGGCCGCGCGCTCTATCCCGAGGAAGAGTACTGGCGGCCGACCGCGCGCGCGCAGTGCGTCGACATGGAGCGGCCGTGCCCGTTCGTGTCGTGCAAGTACCACCTGTACATCGACGTGCATCCCGTGCGCGGCTCGATCAAGGTCAACTTCCCCGACGTTGAGGTCTGGGAGATGACCGACACTTGCGCGCTCGACATCGCCGACCGCGGCGGCATCACATTGGAAGAGGTGGGTGAGATCATGAACCTCACGCGCGAGCGCGTGCGTCAGCTGGAAACCCAGGGCCTGGCGAAGCTGCAGTCGATGGACGACGTCACGCGTCTGCGCGACTACGTCTCGTGACGCTAGTGGCGACTGCGCGCCCGAGGCGCAGCAGCGTGCCTTCACGCAGGAAGAACACGTAGGGCGCACGGCACACCAGAAACTCCGGGATGACGAGCACGATGCTGTCGGCACGATGAGCGAGCGTGCCCGGCACGATCGCCAGCGGCCGAGTGGGGGGATCCAGAACAAGAACGCGACGGCCACTTCGCCGACGTTTACGCCGACGGAGGCCACGGCCGCGCGGCCGCGCGCGAGCGCCGACGCCTAACGATAGACGAAGACAGGCCGGCCGTCGTCGCCGAGACGGATCGAGCCGCCCTCGCCGGGGCAGCCGTAGCAGGTCGTCCACAGCAACTCGGTGGGCCTGGCCGCGTCGTACGCGATTGCGAGCGGCGCGTCCTGCTCTGCCAGCACCAGGCTCGCGACATGGCGCAGACCGCCAGCGGGCGTCGGCTCGAGGACGCTGATCAGCGCGCCCTGCGCCACCGAGCCCGCCAGCACCACGAACACTGCGTCGTGCGTGGGGGACCAGGTGAAGGGTCCATCGGCAAGCGTCCACGCGGTGACGTTCGAGCGCGAACGCTTGGCGCGCGCGAGCGCTTCATCCGCTTGCCTCGGTGTGACGGGGGCGAATTGCGCACTGTGAGCTGCAAGCTCGGGTACGGCGGCCAGCACCTGGACCCATTGCGCCGCCGTCCGTGCGATGGGTCGCGCGAGCGGGTGATCGCCTTGATGCAGTGCTGCGAGCGCGTCGGCCGCGATCTGTGCGAGCGCCTGCGTGCTTGCCGGTGTCGGTACCGGCGTGGACACGGGCGCTGCCGGTTCGGGGGCCGCGCGCGCGGCCGCTGGCGCCGTCTTTTGCGCGTTCGCGAGCCCAGCCGAGCCTGCCGCGGCAGGGGTCGTCGCGGTCGTGTTCGCCGTGGGTCCGGCTGGCGAGTGCGCGCCGCCCGCTGCAGACAGCGCAACGGCCTCGACCCGTGCCTGTGCCTGCGCCGGCTCTGCGGTTCGGCAGCCGGCCAGCGGCAGCCCCGCGAGCGCGCACGCAATCAACGAGGTCTGCAGTCGGCTCGACACGGACCCACGCTACGCCCGGCCCGGGACGCCGGCCAAATTTGTGTCCGCGCCGCGGAACGCTTGCGAGTCCCGCTCCGACCGCCTATGGGTACGCCGTCGGAGCGGTCCAGGCGATCGCCGGCTCATTGGTCACACAATACCCGCGCAGCAGCCCTCGGCTCTGCGCGGCGAGCGGGAGGAAAGTCCGAGCTCCACAGGACAGAATGCCAGCTAACGGCTGGTGGGGGCGACCCCAAGGAAAGTGCCGCAGAAAACAAACCGCCGCGGTTACTCACATACCCGCGGAGCAGCCTTCGGCTCTCCGCGGTCCCTGTGTGCGTCGCGCGGTAAGGGTGAAATGGCGAGGTAAGAGCTCACCGGGCCAACGGTAACGCTGGTCGCATGGCAAACCCCATTCGGAGCAAGACGAAATAGGGAGGCGTTCGAGGGCGGTCCGCCCGAGCCTCCGGGTAGCGTCGCTCGAGGCGCGCGGTGACGCGCGTCCTAGATGAATGATCGCCACTTGCGTCGGGTGACCTACGCAAGAACAAGACTCGGCTTACGGGCCCTCCGACCACGAACCCCGTGCTTCACAGCGCGGGGTTCGTGCTTTTTTGCGCGCTCGCCGTTGTGCTCCGCACCCGCCTTCGCGCGCGCAGGCGCATCCACTAGACTGCCGGACTTCCGTTGCGCTCCCGGTCTCCATGGCACGCAAACAGAACCTCGCGCTGAGAGCTCACGGTGCGCGCCGGAGGCGGCTGCGCACGGGCAACCGAGCGTTGCGCGCGAGCGTGCTTTTGGCGCTGTGCCTGTGCGGTGGCAGGCTGCGCGCCGATGATGCGCACGTCGACGCCACGACCACGCTGCAGGCCTACGACGTCGCGTCACCGGCAACGTCGGTGGTCTGGACGCGCAGGCGGCTCACGCAGACGCTTGCGCTGCGGTACGTGAAGCCGCTGGAGGAAGCGCAACACGCCGCGCCGCCGGCCTCGGTGCAAGCCGAGGTCAGCTTGCGGCTCAACCAGGAGTTCGGCCAAACCTGCATGGTCGGCGATCGGCTGTGCTTCGCCGTGATCGACCCGGCGAGGCGTGCGAGCTACACGCCGATTGCGAGCAACGGGCTGCTCGATCTGCCCCTGGCCTACGTCGAGGCTCGCGATCTCGCCTACGGCTCGGCCGTGCGCCTGGGCCGCCAATACCGTTACGATGCGGTCGGATTCACGCGCATCGATGGGCTGTCGGCCCGCACTGCCCCCTCTCCTTTGCTCATGTTCGAAGCGGGTTTCGGCACCCTGGTGCGTCGCGACAGCGTGGCCGGGTCCGATGCGTTCGTGCCCGACGGACCGCCACAGCTCGCGCTCGATGCGCAAGAACGCGCGCGCGCGCCTTACATCCAGCCCGACGTCGCGACCTGGGTCGCCGATGCAAGCATGCACGTCGGTGACGAGCGCTCGCTGCGCGCCAGCGCGACCTACCGCACTTTGTTGCAGTCCGGCGGCGTGATCGAGCGGCGCATCGGCGCGTCCGCAGTCTCGCAGCCGATGGAAGCCTTGCGCATGTCCGTGCACGGGGTGTTCGATGCCATCGACCCTGCGCTGGTGGACGCGGACGTGACCACGCGGGTGCGACTGCGACCCTGGGACGGTGAGATTGCGCTCGAGCGCCACGTGCCGCGCTTCGATGCCAGCAGCCTGTGGGCGTACTTCGACGTGGCTCCGACCTGGCTCGCGACGCTCGCAGCCGGTCGACAGATCACGTCGGGCTGGGATGCGCGCCTCGCCGTTCGGGGCAGGCGTACCGAGCTGCGCGCGGGCGCCGATCACGACCTGGGCGTCGAGGCGTCAAGCTCGCTGCACGACGAGCGCGATCAACTCGGCGTCTCGGGCTTCGGCTGGGCCGGCGGCACCGGCCCGCTGTGGGGCGCGAGCGCCTTCGGCAGCCATCGCATGACGAGCGTGGTCAGCCTGGAGGGCGAGCTGTCGCTGATGCGCATCGACGATCCCTTACGCTCCGCGATGCAAGGCACGTCGCTCTACGAATCACTGGGCGCACATTTCGCTCTCACCGCGGAGTCCGATTGTCGCGTCGTCCTCACGCACGCACACAGCGGCCCGATCGGCGAACGCCTGTCTCTGCTGGCCTTTTTGCACCTCGGAGCATGGCGATGAAGGCCCAAGCGCACTGGCTGTCCTGGCTGCTGATGGCGGCGCTTTGTGCCGCTGCTGGTCGCGCTCGCGCAGACGACTCCGCGGCCGAGCTCTCGGCCCTCGTCTATCCAAAGGCGGCGTCGGGCGTCCGGATGCATCATGAGACCGCAGCCCATCGCGCGCTCGCCTGTACCGCATGCCACGCGACCGCAACAACCAGCACGCGCGCCGTGGACGACCTGTCCCCCAAGGAGGCCGTCTGTGTTGGCTGCCACGCCGAGCCGACCGACCGCAGCCGTGGCGCGCTCGCTGGTTGCAGCTTCTGTCACCGCGGCTTCGACCCCGCGCAACCGCAGTTCGTGGCCGCTGGACGGTCTGCGACCCCGCGCATCCGTTTCTCCCACCAGGGCCACGTTGGCGTCGACGGCCCGTGCGCGAGCTGTCACGCATCGTCGCCCAGCGGTGAACCGAGCCTGCCCAGCATGTCGCAGTGCCTGGCGTGTCACGCGGGAAGGCGCGCCCTGGCTTGCACCGCCTGTCACCTGGCAACGCCCGGGGGCCTGGTCGAGACACGCTTCCCGGAGGGCAAGCTCGTGCCGCGCAGCGGGTTTCTCGGCATGGCGCACGGCGGTGACTTCCTCGTCCGCCATCGCTGGCTCGCCGCCGACGAGGGCAACGCCTGCGCCAGCTGCCACGTCGAGAAGGATTGCAGCGATTGCCATGCGGGCGACCGCCGGCCCGCGCGCATCCACGCCAACGACTACCTCTCGCTGCATGCGCAGGACTCGCGTCGCATGCAGACGCGCTGCCAGAGCTGCCACACCACGCAGAGCTTCTGCCTGCCGTGTCACGCGCGCCTGGGGATCTCGTCGGTGGCGGCTCCCGACCTGCTCTCGCCCAAGCGCTTCCATCCGCCAAGCAGCCTGTGGACACGCGGGCCGGTGCAGCACGCACGCGAAGCTCAACGCTCACTCGGCAGCTGCGTCAGCTGCCACGCGGAGCGCGATTGCGTGCAGTGCCACGGGGGCAAGGGCATCGGCGCCGGTCTGTCGCCGCATCCGCCCGGCTTCGCCGCCGACTGCGCTCGCCGGCTCGCTCAGAACACCCGGCCTTGCGCAATGTGTCACGGCTCGATTGAGGCGTTACGCCAGCGGTGTCGTTGACCCGAGACACTGGAATTTTGCGCGGCTCGGCTCGGCGGGTGCGTTCTGGTGCGCCGGGGTTCACTGCGAGCGGGCGCGGCGTGCCCCGAACGCGCTCGGTTCGATGGGTTTCGTGCTTTGAACTTGCGCCCCCTTGTTGCGGGGGTCTACAAGAACGTGTCGCACGGTACTCAACCCTGGAGGTTTCGCGTGAGGGAGCTCGTTCGCTACTTGCTAGAAAACGCCTACATCGATTTCGGGGGCGATCTCTCCATGGAAAAGGTCCGTGAATTTCTGCGCGACGACGACACGCGCGAAGCCCGCGCGCTGCTCGCCAAGCTGATCGACGACAAGGGTGTGGACGACTTGATGATCACCATCGCGGATTGCCTGAAGGATCACATCCGCGTCGGCATCACCGAGGAGACCATTCGCGAGCAGCTCAGCACGTACAGCGAGTCTTGAAGCCAGTCGCCGTCGGCGTCGCGCTGCTGTGGTTCAGTCTCCTGGGCTGCGACTTCGCAGTGCCGGCGCGAGACGGCGCTGCGTGGCACCTGTCCTCGACGCCCGCCGACGGTGCACAAGCAGTCTCGCGAGCGTCTCGCATCGTCGTGAGCCTGGACCGTGAGGTCGTGCCGCAGAGCGTCGGCCACGGCAGCGTTGCCTTGCGCTCCGGCGCCGTCGCGGCGGCGGTGACCCTGCGTCTGCAGCCCGTCGACCGTGAGTTGTGGTTGGACATCGACCCGCACGAGCCGCTGGACCCCGAGGTCAGCTACCGCCTCGAGATCGACGGGCTCGTTGACCTCGACGGCCAGCCGCAACCGGAGCCGTACCGCGCTACGTTCCGCACGGGCACCGGGCTCGGTGCTCACGCCGCCGACGGCCCGTTCGACCCCGCCGAGATTCGAGCGCTGTTCACTCAGCGCTGCGCGCAGGCCAGCTGTCATGGCGGCAGCAACCCGGCCTCGGGGCTGGACCTATCCAGCGCCGCCGGCATTCGTGCGACCGCCATCGGCGTGCGCTCGCAGGGACCCGCAGGCACCACGAGCGAGGAGGGTGTCCGTGGGGCGCTGTGGCTCACCGGGCTGCGCATCGTCGATATCGTGGCTGGCCGGGGCCAGCCAGCCACCAGTCAGCTGGTCTACAAGCTGCTGGGGGACTCGCACGTCGTGGGGGAGCGTATGCCTCCCACCGGGGCGCCACTCAGCCTCGCGCAACTGCGCGAGATCTCCGCATGGATCGAGGCCGGCGCGCCGCTGCCGTGACCAGCCCACTCTCCGCATCCTCGAGTTCCCTTCCGGCCGGCAGGCTGCTAGCATGCGCCCGCGATGCAGCGGTCGCGTTCAAACTTGGTGTTGCGCCCAGCGCTGGGCCTCTTGTGTCTCGTCGTCGCTTGCGGCGGTAGTAGCCAGGGCGCGTCGACGCCGGCTCCCGATCGCAGCGCCAAGGCCGGTGCGCCGCGCATCGAGACCCTGGAGCAGGTCGACACCTCCGACCTGACCGACGCCGAGAAGAGCCTGTGGGCCGACCTGGCGAACGATCAACTCTCGCCCTGTGGCGATCCGGTCAGCGTCGCCAAGTGCGTCGCGACGCACAACAAGTGCGGTGCCTGCGTGACGGCAGCGCGTTATCTCGCGCGCATGGTCACCGAGGGCTACGACCGCCAGACCGTCGTGGACCAGTACCAGGGCCGCTTCGCCAAGGACCGCACGGTCCAACTGTCGCTGGCCGATGCACCTTCGCGCGGCGCGCCGATGGCCAAGGTCACACTCGTCGAGTTCAGCGACTTCCAGTGTCCACACTGCGGTGCGGCTCATCCCGAGCTCGTGCAGCTGCTGCGAACCTTCGATGGAAGCGTGCGCCTGGTCTACAAGTACTTCCCGCTCACGGGTCACCCGCGCGCCATGCCTGCGGCCAGAGCCGCCGAAGCCGCGCGTCTGCAGGGTAAGTTCTGGGAGATGCACGATCTCTTGTTCGAGCACCAGAGCAGCCTGAACGACGACGACCTGACCAAGTACGCCCAGCAGCTGGGCCTCGACCTGACGCGCTTCGCGGCCGACATGAGCTCGGAAGCGGTCCAGAAGCGCCTCGACGCGAGCAAGGCGGAGGGTCAGAAGCTCGGCGTGGAGGCCACCCCGTCGTTCTACGTGAACGGCCGTCAGTTCCGCGAATCGCCGCGCGCGCTCGTGGCCTACGTGCGCGAAGAGCTCGACCTCTAGACCCGGCAGCCGAGCCCAGCTGGTTGCAAGGCCGATGAATACGGCGCCCCCGTGCCGCGGTCAGCTCGCAGTTACCCCAGCGAGGAACATAACCATGTCGCGACGCCCGCCCGTGTCGATCCGCCATTTCGCAGCGCTCAGTCTCGCACTCGGTGCGCTGTGGGCGGGGACGTCGTTTGCGCTCGATGCCGGCGCCAAGCTCCCCGAGATCGGTCTTTCTGATCTGACCGGCAAAACAGTCACCGCGGCGTCGCTCGCGGGCAAGGTGGTGATAGTGGACTTCTGGGCCACCTGGTGCGCCCCGTGCCGCGAAGAGCTGCCCATGCTCGACAAGCTCTACCAGAAGTACCGCGCCCAGGGGCTCGTCGTGATCGGCGTGAGCGTGGACAAAGACGTCGCCAACGTCCGCAAGTTCCTCGTCAAGTTGCCGCTGTCGTTCCCGATCACGCACGACGCAGAGCACCAGGTCTCGGGCCGCTACCAGCCGCCGCGCATGCCGTCCTCGTACGTCATCGACAAGAAGGGCATCGTGCGCTTCGTTCACGGCGGTTACCGCGCCGACGACGCGCAGGAGTTCGAGGCACAGATCCAGTCTCTGCTCTCGAAATGAGCGCGAAGCGCGCGATTGACAGCTGCCACGGCTGTGCGCGCTGACTCAGGTCGGCCGGACGCGAACGCCCTGCAAGAACTCGGCGAGCGCATCGGCCACGTAGTTGAGGACGTGGACGTCGTCGGCGGAGAAGAAGCCGCCCTGGCGATTGATCAGCTGCAGCAGCCCGAGCAGGCGGCCCTCGCGCACGACCGCATGCAGCAGCATGTTTGCCACGTCCAGGCCGGGTCGCCCGTCGATGGCCGCGCTGTAGCCGGCGTGGACGAGCACGTCGTCGACCACCAGCGGCTGGCCCTCGAGCTTGCAGGCTTGTCCAAGCACGCCCGCGCTGCGCGTGACCGCCGTGCCGCGCAACGCGTCGGCGCCCGGACCTGACAGCGCCACGAAGCGCAGCTCGTCGGTGTTGATGTCGTAAAGACAGGCGCTTGCGGCCGCGCTAGGCACGGTGTCGGCAAGCAACTTGATCACGAAGTCCAAGCCCTCGACGGCTGTGTGCAAGTGGGCCAGCTCATGGAGCTCCTGGAACACGTGGGCCAAGCGCTCGCCGTCCTCGCCGGAGCCCGGGGCTGTGCTGCTGCGTTCGGCGGCCGGGTACTCCACCGCCGGCTCTCCGCGCCAGTCGCGCCATTCCAGCACGATGAGCGGGGGGCGCTCGGGCGCTTCCGTCCAGCGGTGATCGAAGGCCGCGAGGTTGACGAACTTCCCGCGCGGCGCCTGCTCGATCTTGCGCTGCAGGTCGGCGAGCACGAAGCGCAGCGCGGCCTCGGCTTCCGTGACGGTCATGCCACGCGGGATCAGGTACGCGCGCTCGCGATATGTAAGGGGGTTTTGTGGGGTGGGCTGTTCGTCGCGCGTGAGTAGCAAGTCGAGGTGTGGTGGCGTGGGCGTCGTGCGCCCGGGCTCTGCCGCCGTCGGCTGCGGAGCGTGGCCCGGCCGTGCTGCCGGCTGAGCAGGCGTGCTCGTCGCGGGTGCGGTCGTCGGTTGGCGAGCGTGGCCCCCCACTTTCACCGGGGTCAGCGCCTCGCGCGCCGCGTCTGCAGAGAACGCCACGGTCTCGAACTTCTTCTTCTTCTTCGCCGGTGCCTCGGCGGCAGGCTCCGGTGGCGCGAAGGTCCCAGGCTGGGGCGGCGGAGCGGCCGCCAAATCGGGCTCGGGCTCGGCCGCAGGCGCGGGCGCGGGCGCGCGTGGCGCCGGTTCGACGGCCGGCGCGGCGTTGGCCCCAGGCAACGCCATCCCGGGCGTATAGGCCACGGTTTGGAACTTGGGCTGCTTGTGCACTTTGGCGGGCGCGCGCGCTGCCGCGGGGTCTGCCGCCGCTTGCGGCGCTTGCTCGGGCAGCTGCGCCTGCGCAGGTTGCGCCGTCGGCGCAGCGGGCTTGACCACAGGGGGATCGCTCTGGGGCGGTAGCGACGGGCTGATGGGCGTGAGCAGGAATTTCCGGCGCGAGCCGGAATCGAGAATGGTCACCGTGCCGTCGGGTGCGACTGCGCAGCTGGCCCCAGCAGGTACCCCGCCATCCTCACCAAGCTCTTGGCGAGCGGTGCGCAAAGCGCCCATCCAGTTCCCCGCCTCGACCTCAAGCTGATGCAAGGGTGTTGCACCGCTCAGCGGATGGACGATCAGCCTCCATCGTTTTGTGGTCACGATCTGTGCACCGCTCTGGTCCGTGGGGCTGGGGAAAACCAAGAAAGTCTTTAGCAACCGCGACTTTGAGCGGTCAAGGAAAGCAAGTTGTAACCGACTCGAAACATTCACACTCTAGGATCGGGCCATAACGCTTTGTCTCGTCGGCGATTTGGGCTACCACGCATAACCCATGAACCGTGTGCAAAGCCAGCTGAGAGCATAGAGACATGTGGGTCCTAGTCATTGGTTCCAGCGCCATTCTCCAGCGTGAAGACGGTGGGCTGGCCGTGCTCCGAGAGCTCGGCTGTCGGGTTCAAGCCCACGACTTGTGGGATGATCTCGACGAGCCCGCGTTCCTGGAGGACCCGCCGGCGGCCATCCTGGTCGAGGCGCTCGACCAGTTCGACGCGGGGCGCGCAGCGCTGATGCGTATTCGAGCGGTCGCCGCGCTCGTCGAGGTTCCGTGTCTGGTGGCGGTCTCCGTCGGCCAGGCGCAACGCCTCGACGGAAACGACGGTTTCGACGATTTCGTGCTGGTGCCGTACGTGCCCGCCGAGCTCTACATGCGGATCCGGCGCGCGGAGTGGCGTCGCAGCGAATTCGCGGGCAAGGAACGCATCAAGATCGGGCCGATGTGCCTCGACCTCGCCGGTCACGAGGTCACCGTCGACGGTCGCGTGATCGAGCTGACTCATCAGGAGTTCGCGCTGCTCAAGTTCCTCAGCCAGAACCGCGGTCGCGTGTTCAGTCGCGAACAGCTGCTCAACCGCGTGTGGGGCGTGAACTACTACGGTGGCAGTCGAACCGTGGACATTCACGTGCGACGCTTGCGCATGAAGCTCGGCCCGATGGCCGATCCGATCGAAACCGTGCGCGGTGTCGGGTACAAGATGAAGGCTCCGTGACACGCGCACCGCTAGCCATTTCCACCGGTGACCCGGGTGGGGTTGGTCCTGAGATTTCGCTGCGCACCGCGCTCGCCGAATGCGAGCACGATGCCGTCGTGGTCTTTGGCGACGCGGCTTGGCTCGGGGCACGTGCGCTGGAGCTCGGTGCGCAGCAGGCGCAGCTGGTGCGCATCGCGGCGCACGAGCGGCTCGAGCTGCCGCGCGGCACGATCGGCCTCGCCGACGTGGGTGTTGCCTGGGATGCTGAAGCGCTCGCGCACCGAGGCAGCGCCCGAGGCGGCCTCGCGCAGCTGCGCGCGCTCGACCTCGCCACGGCTGCTGCTCGTAGCGGGCTGGCTCGCGGCCTCGTCACCGCACCCATGAGTAAGGCCGCCGTGAATCTCGCGGGCTTCGATTTCGTGGGCCACACCGAGCACCTGGCCAAAGCCGCGGGTTTGCCTGACGACGCCGTGACCATGATGTTTCTCGGACCCAAGCTGCGCGTCGCGCTGGTCACGACGCACGTCGCCATCGCGGAGCTGCCGCGCGAGATCACTCGCCCGCGCGTATTGCGCACGATCCGCCACCTGGCGGAAGCGCTGGTGCGTGATGCCAAGGCCGACGGGCGCACCCGCGCGATCGACCTCGTCGTCACCGGCCTCAATCCGCACGCGGGTGAAGAGGGGCTGTTCGGCGACGAGGAGCCACGCGTGATCGAGCCCGCCATGCGCGACGCACTCGCACTTGCCTCCGTCGTAGAGGGACGAGTCACGCTGCGTGGCCCAATGCCGGCCGAGACGGCGTTCCGCCAGGCCGCGGCCGGATCGATCGATGGAATCATCGCGATGATGCACGATCAAGCCACCATCGCATCGAAGCTCCTGGACTGGGGGCAAGCCGTGAACGTCACGTGGGGGTTGCCCTTCGTCCGCACGAGCGTCGATCACGGGGTGGCCTACGACGCCGCGCAGAGCGGCGAGATCGACACGGAGGGCATGCGCTCGGCCTTCCGACTCGCACAGCGCTTGACTGCCTACGCTGCATGACAGTGTGAGTACATGGCGCAGCGGGGCGACCGTGCTGCGTTGACGCGAGTCTTTCGACTTCAGTAACCTTGAGATCGAAAGGCGAGGTGAACCGAATGCAATTCTGGGAAGAGCTCAGCCCCGCAGTGCGCAAAGGGGTGTTCGTCGGCATCGCTCTGCTCGTCGGGTTGCTTGCCTTGCGCTACTACGCTGCGACGCCGGTCGGTAACGTCACGCAGCAGCGTGGCCTCGCAAATCATTGAGCGTGCGCTGCCCGGCACGCGCGTGCGCACAGGCAGCGTGCGTTAGCGAGTGGCGGCAGCGCTCGGTGCCTGTGCCATCGAGCGCTCGAAGTGATCGCTTACGCTGACGCACGCTTCTCGTACCTCGACCGAGCCGTCGAGCAAGAGCGCGAGCGGGCGAAGCTCCACGCACTCGATCTCTTCGCGTCGTTCGTGCACGAACGCGGCCAAGCGCAGCAGCACGTCGCAGATCGCATCGACCCGGGTGCGCCGCTGGGCGAGAGGTGCAGCAAAGAGCAAGTCCGCCCCCTGCAATCTGCGCAAGCTGCGCTCCAGCGTGTCGAGGGTTGCTGGCAAGATCGCCACGGTCTGGTCGCTGGCCGCGCGTCCGTGCGGATCGGCGAACCCGACTTCGATCGCGACGCGACCCCTCGGCAGCGGCGTGGCGCGCACGCCGAGCAGGGCATGAGCCTCGCTGGTCGCAGTGACCATGACACCGAGTAAGCGATTGTCTGCTGCAGCGCGCAGGCTGGGGTCGCTGGCAAGACGATCGTGCGCGACGGCGAGCAACTGGTGAAACGTGTCGCGCACGCGCGCGGCGTTGTCGACCATGTCCACACTCAGGTCCGGATGATCCCAGATCCGCAGGTCCGGCGAGGCCAGCGAGATGCGCACCGGAAAGCCGATCCGCGAGGCTTCCGCAGCCGCGCGCGATGGGCTGCTGCACAGCTCCTCGACCGGCAACGGAAGTCCGTAGGGAGAGAGCGCCGCTTTGCTCGCCGGATCCGACAGCGCGCGGCGTGGTCCGAAGATCACGTCGAGGACTGCGTGGGGGTCGACGTCATCGACGCTCGAGCTGACCAGCTGCGCGGAGCGCTCTGTGCGACGCATGGCGTCGAGCGCTTCCGCCACGTCGCGCGGCTCACCCAGCGTGACGGCTGGCTGCGTTGCCTGAGCGCACCACCCGATCCGCGTGGCATCCACGGACACGAGTTGTCCGGCCGTCTTGCTGCTCGGCGCCAGACTTGGCTTGAGGCGCGCGCGATCGGCGGCGGAGAGTGAGCGTGGCGAAGCGCAGAAGGCCTCCGTTGCGCAGTGCGCGAGCAGGGCAAGCGCCGCCAGGAGCGGCCGAATCTCGGAGACCGCGATGAGGCCAAGATCGCCCGCCGCATCGAGCACGAGCTTGCGGCCGGGCTCCGCGCCGACGACGCCGAGAACCAGCGCAGCGGACGTCCCGTGCGCGCACTCGGCCAGCTCGACGAGCTCGCTGAGCTTGGGCACTCGTAGCAGCAGCACGGCGGTGGCTTGCCCAGACGCACGCTGCTCACGCGTTGCACGCAGCCAGTCGGTCTCGACGCTGGGCTGCACGGCGAGGTCGAGCTGCTGCGCCAGGTGCAGACACTGCACGGCGAGCTCCGCGCTCTCGCATACGATGGGCCAAGTCATGGTGATGCGTGTGGTCTTCCAGCGCAGCGTCCGACAGCTGCAGCTCGACGAGAATCGTAGCCCGCGCGCACCGCAGCTGCGAATTCTCGTCCGCAAGCGCTACCAGTGCGTGTACGATCGGCGTTCCGATGCGCGCACGGCTCGCCCAACCGCAGGTTCGAGAAATGCCAGCTCGCCGCAACGGCTTGCGGTTTCAGCGCGGCGTCCGTAGCGTGTTGACCGGTTGCGCGGTCGCTACGGCGGCGAAGGTACCGTGTAAGCACTGTGCTACGATTGCATACGTTCGAGCGTCCAGCGGTTCGTGGCGGATCGTTCGCCTTGCTCACGGTCCGACTGCCGAACTTGACCCCTCGCGCGCAGCGCGAGATATTGCACGCGGCACGGAAGTATCTTCAGCAGGTCGGCCGCGCGTGCGCGCGTTCGACTGTGCGCTCGATGACGCGTCGGAAGGCGTGTCGGAAAGCGCGCGGATTTCCCGTCTGTTTGCGCTGACCTGTCGACGTCCAATAGGAGACGCCCAATGCGGCTGAAGATTATCGCTGGAAACCTGGGAGTGGTTGTACTGCTCGGTCTCGTCGCCTACTTCACGGTGTCGAGTCAGCTGCGAGCTCAGCTCAGTAACGAGCTCGAATCCGACATCGACAACCAGCGGGTGCTGTTCGACCGTTCGTTCCGCTTGTCGGCGCTCGAGTTCGTCGACCTCGTGGCAGGCCGTGCAGCGACCCGGCAGATGCGCGACATCTTCGGTGGGCTCGATCTCGACAGTCGCCGAACACGCGCGTACGAAGCCGCCGAGGCAGCGCATGCTTGGTTCGGCGAGCCGGCGCGCGGCAGCCGTGGGGCCCCTGACATCGTCGTGGTGGTGGACGACACCGGCAAGGTGCTCGCCCGCGACGGGGCGCGCAACGTGATGTTCGGCAAGCCGCTGGCGCAGGCGCTGCCGGCGCTGGCTCAGGCGTTGAAGACCGGCGAGCCCGCGCACGACGTCTGGCTCGAAGACGAACAGAACAAGGTTCTGCAGACCGCCATCGCCCCGATCCGCGGTGACGCAGGCAACACCCTCGGCGCTCTCGTGGTCGGCTACGACCTCTCCAACGGCCTGGCCTCGAGCGAATCCAAGCTCTTGCATCGTGACATCGCATTCGTCGTCGACGGCAAGGTCTACAGCTCGTCGCTCGATGGCCCGCGTGGTCGCGAGCTGCGTGACTTCCTCTTCGGCGGCAGCAAGGCGACCACGCAGGGCGTGCTTGGCGGCCAGGTCGCGGCCACGGCTCCGTGGCGCGTGACCCTCGGTGGGGACGACTACACGGGCGTGACTGCGCGTCTGCCGCTCGCCCCGTCGCTGCCGGTCGGTTTTGCCGTGCTGGGTGATCGCACGGCGCGTACGCAGCTGGCTTCGACCGCCAACGTCATCCTGATCATGCTGGTGCTCGGCGCGCTGCTCGTGATCGGCTACGGCTTCGCGATCGGAACGTCGATCATGCGACCGATCGAGGAGATCGAGGAAGGCATCTTAGCCGTGATCAACGGCAAGACCGACCTGCGCTTGGAGACGGATAGCGCTGAGCTCGGCGGTCTCGCGTTCCGCATCAACCAGTTGCTGAACGTCTTCACCGGAACCGAGGAAGCCTCCGAAGACGACCAGGGCAAGATCTCGGTGCCCCCGGCCGCCAGCCACTGGAAAGAGGCGGAATTCTCCGATTCACCGGGTGGTGCGGGCGCCGCGGCACCGGCCGCCGGCGCGGCGCCCGCTGCCGAGGAAGTCATCGACGACCCGGCTGTGGCCGCCAAGCTCGCCGCCGAGAGCGAGAGCGCCTACAACGATCGCGTCTACCGCGAGTACGCGGCAGCCAAGCAGGCCCTCGGCGAGAACGTGTCCAACATTCCGCAGGACCGTTTCGCACAGCGCCTGAAGGGGCGCGCCGACGCCCTGGTGCAGAAGCACGGTTGCCGGATGGTACGCTTCCAGGTACATACGCAGAACAATCAGGTCGTTCTCAGGCCGGTGTTGATCCGCTAACGGTGAGGCTCACGCGCCAGTGCGCGTGCTGATTCTGCGAAGCGCCGAACCTGCTGCGACCAAAGGTGCAGTCGGATGGCGTTTCTAGGAATCTTTGGCAAGAAGTCGGAAGCTGGGCCGCTGGGCAAGCACGCCGAACGAGTGGCCAACAAGCGCGCGCAGGCGTACGACCGCTGGGATTCGATCCAGGCGTTGGCACGGCTGCGAACCAAGGAGTCGGTGCAGGCGCTGCTGCCCCGCTTCACGTTCTACGTCGAGCCGAGCATCACCGACCAAGAAGAGAAAGACGCGGCGTTCACCGGCGTCGTCGAGTCCGGTGCCATCGCGCTCGAGCCGGTCTGCTCATTCCTGCGCAAGGCCGATTCGATCTCCTGGCCCATCAAGATGCTCGATCAGATCGTGCCGCCCGAAGTGGTGGTCGCGAATCTGCTCGATCTGCTTGCCAGCATGCACACCGAGTACGAGCGCGATCCCGAGCGCAAGTGCCAGATCCTGACGACCCTGGCGGAGCGCAAGGACTCGCGCGTGGCCGCGGCCGTAGTCCGCTTCCTGGACGATGCGAACGAGACCGTTCGCTTCAACGCCGTGGGTGCGCTCTTGTCGCAAGCCGACTCTGGCGAGCACCTCGAGCCATTGATTGACTGCCTGTGTCGCGACGAGAGCGTGCGCGTCCGCAATCGTATCCTCGACGCGTTCGCTGCGGGCAACATCAGCACGAGCCCGCACGAGGAGCGCGTCAAACCACGTCTTCCGGCAGGCTACAGCCTCGACAAGACCGGCGTGCCTCGTAAGAAGGCCTGAGCAGCGCTGCCGCAGACGTGGCAGGGGCGCCGTGCCAGTCGCGACACTCATGATCGACTTGCGCGCCGGGGTCGTTGCAGCCGCACGTGGACGGGTGCCGTGTGGCGCGGCGTGACGAGCGCGGCCGGCCGCCGACCACGCGGTGGGCCCAGTCGGCGTGCGGCAAGCGCGCAGCCACATGGAGTGGCGCGCTTCGGTCACCGCGCAGATGCGGTTACTCGTTGCCAGCCGTGCTGAGCTTGGGCGCGGTCGGCAGGTAGAATGCGAAGCCGATGCTGATCATGTGATTGAAGTGCGAGAGCCGATCTTGTTCGTTGATCTGGCTGTCCGGATAGGCACCGCGCGCGTCGCCGGCTTCGTCGGTTCCCGACGTGTTCCAGGCGAAGGGCAGGGCGCGCCACTCGATCGTCATCGCGAGGAACTCCGCCATATAGAGCGACAGACCGATGCCGAAGGTTGGTGCGATGGCGGTGCGCGTTGCGCGCGCGCCCTGCGAATTGCTCAGGCACGCGACCTCGGAGGCAAGGCCGCCGTTGTTGCTCATCGCATTGGGCTTGCAGGACTGGAACTTGGTGGAGTCGACATTCGCACGCTCGTCCACGCCCACGAAGCCCACGCCACCGAACGCGTACAGGTCGGCGTCGACGAACAGCTTCTCGAAGATGCCGAGCTTGCCGCGCAGAGGGATGAACGCCACCTCGGGCGCGATGATGTAGTTGATGCGGCCGATCTGCGAGCTGAAGCGCGCCGGGTTCGGCAAGCTCAGCACGTTGACGCCGTTGGTTTGGCCCTTGCTGACGATCTGATCCGTCAACGCGGTGTCCGTGTTCGCCACCGCAAAGCTGGCCCACACGCCCAGGCCCAGCCAGTCGGCCGGGTGGAACATGATCTGGCCGCCGGCCATCATGGCGCGCGAGAACTGGTCTTGCAGGGTCATCGAGAAGTGCGCTTGCAGCTGCAGGCGCATCTGGCGGTAGATCCGCATGTTGATGACGGCTGGCGCGCCGGCCAGCGGGCCCTGCACGTTGACTTCCTGTGCCTGCGCTGACTGACCGGTCCCGGACAGCACCAACACCGCCACGACCGTCGTCAACGTGATTGCCAAACGCTTCATGGTGCTCATCACTTTTGCATCCATCGTTCTATGTTTCGCACAGTGCCCGCACGCATGGGTCACACGTCACTTCGGGTAGCGGTACTCGAAGGTGAAGGGGAAGAACATCGTGATGCCGACATGCATCATCACGTTGTTGGTGAGGGTGGAGTTCGCGTCGATCCACGTGGTGGGGACCTTGCGATCCGACAGCGACACCTGGAGGCTCTCGAGCTTCTCCATGTAGATGTAGTCGCGCAGCTCGCCGAAGACGGTCAGCCACTTCGTGAGAAACACGCGGAGGCCGACGCCGGCGTTGAACGCCACACGCCAGTCGAAGTCGTAGGTACGGATGGCGGGGTCGATCACGGCGACCGGCCGCGTGCGCAGCACGCCCACGCCACCGACGAGGTAGGCGTCCCACTGGAAGATCGAGTCGTTGAACATCTCGAACTTGCCGTAGATGGGCACGTACGTGAAGTTGAGGTTGCCGCCGAGCTGGTACTGCGTGACCGGCACGGCCAAGCGGGCTGAACGGCGGATCGCGAAATTCAGCGCCGACTCCGACTCGATGCCCTGGTACCAGAGGAAGTTCGCGCCCACTGCGAGCACGTTGGTGACCCAGTAGTTGAGGCCGACGGCGAGCGCGTTGTGCGTCACGTACTGGTCGTTCACCGTGAACGCCATCGACGGCGCGAGCTCGAAGCGACCGCGGCGCAAGACGTACATGCGCTGGACGGCGTAGATCTTCTCCGCGACTTCCTTCTCGCGCGGCAGGCCGCCCTCGTCGGTCTCTTTTTCCTTCTTGCCCTTGTCCGACGAGATGTCGGACATGACGTCGCCGCCGCTGGCTTCGCCGCTGGCCCCAGCTTCGGCCTCCGCCGGCGCGGGCTCTTCTTCCTTCGCGGCCTTGCCCTTGGCTTTCCCCTTGTCCTTGGCTTTCCCCTTGTCCTTGGGTGTGCTCTCGGTCTCGTTGATGTCGAAAGACATGTCCTGCGCGCGCGCGGCGTGCGGGACGAGGCCCAAGGACATCACTGCCAAAAGCCCAATGGCCAGCGGCTTCATCCACTTCAGCGTCTCGAAGTCGTGCCGGAAACCCAGGTTCATCGCTGCACCTAAAATCGTTGGCTTCGCCCTTGGAATCGTTCTCGCGAAAGCTCGTAAGTTATTGAAAATAATGGTGAAAACGAACAATGCCCGGAATGGGTGCGACTATATCATGCGCTCTCGCACATAGGCAATCTGCGCATCCAAGCAGGCTCTTCGGCGTGGTCATGCGGCCAGCGTCTCCCCATCCGGCTTCTCGAACAGCGCTTCCACGAAGCTCTCTGAATCGAACTCGCGCAGGTCTTCCACGCGCTCGCCCAGGCCGATGAAGCGCACCGGGATCTTGTGCTCGTCGACGATGCCCAAAATCATCCCGCCCTTTGCGGTGCCATCCAGCTTGGTCAGCACCACGCCCGACACCTGCAGCGCCTCGCGGAACATGTGCATTTGTTGCACAGCGTTCTGCCCTGTTGTTGCGTCGAGCACAAGCAAAATCTCATCCGCAGGGCGGCCGCCGAGCGCCTTCTGGATCGTGCGATCGACCTTTTTCAGCTCCTCCATCAACGGAGCCTTCGTGTGCAGCCGACCAGCGGTGTCTGCGATCACGAGATCGAAGCCTTCTTCCTGGGCTTTCTTCACCGCTTCGAAGATCACAGCGCCTGGGTCGCTGCCCTCTTTGCCCTTCACGACCGGGCACTCGACGCGCTTGCCCCAGACCTCGAGCTGCAGCACCGCCGCGGCCCGGTACGTGTCGCCCGCTGCGAGCAAGACCTTCTTGCCCATGCTCGCGTAGCGCGCGGCCAGCTTGCCGATGGTCGTGGTCTTGCCGGCGCCGTTGACGCCGATGATGAGCACGAGCGACGGCTTGTGGCTGAACGCGATGGGCTTGGCGGGCACTGCCAACACATCAGCCGCCATCGCGCGCAGCGACTTCCACACGCTTTCCTCGTCGGGCAGCTGGCCCTGTTGCATCTGCTCACGCAGACGATTGAGGACGCGCTCGCTGGTCTTCACGCCGATGTCGGCGGTGATGAGCACTTCTTCGATCTCTTCGAGCAGCGAGCTGTCGATGCTGCTGCGGCCGCCGAACAGCTTCGCCAGACGCGCGATGAAGCCGCCGCGCGTGGTGGCGAGGCCCTTCTTGATGGCCGCCACGTCGCGTTTGTGCTCTTCGCCGGCAGTCGGCGCTGCTGGGGCGGGCGTTGCCGCCGCCGTTGGCGGCGGGGGCGGAGTGGCCGCAGGCAGACCTGCTGCCGGCGCCGCGGCTGCGGGCTTGGCTGGGACAGGTGGCGCTGCGGGCGACGGCGCTGGGCTCGCCGGCGCGACGGCTTTGGGTGCAGGCGGCTTGGCCGCTTCAGGTGAGGGCTTCGAGGGCGCCGCAGGCTTTGGCGCAGTTGGCGCGCTCGTGGGGGGCAGTGCTTTGCCGCTTCGTCGTACGACGAAGAACAGCACGAGGCCGACGAGCACGAGCGCGACGATGACCGGGATCACGATGTCCATGGCTTGGGTCGTCAGGCGCAGGGCAACACGCGCGACGCTGAGGGTGCCCACTATAGAAATGGCGACGCGTCCGCGTCAACGACGATGTGGGAATCTTGCGCGCGCTGCCCTACCGCTCCCGTTTGGGGATGCGGCTGTGGCTGGCTTGCGCGCCGAGTCCTTGCAGCGCGACGCCTGCGGCATGCTCGATGACAGAGATATCGTGGGCGGTCGGTTGCGGGCGCGCATAGGCCGCGCGTTCGACTAACTCGGTCAGCGCATGCAGGTCGTCCGATGCGCCGGCTCGCTGCCGTACGAGCTCGAGCGCATCCCGCGGCGTTCGTGTCAGCACGAGATCTTCGGCTTGCAGAATGCGCAGCGCGACGGGGCGGTAGGCCCGCAGCGCATTGGCGCGCAGGCTGTGCAGCTGCACCACGAGCCCATCGGTCGGGGCGATCCCGGGGATCTGCACACCGATTCGCTCGGTCGCGAACCCATCGGCGGCTGCACTCAGCTCGTGTTGACCCGGAACGAGCTCGGGCGTGACGAACGAGCCGTCGGCGCCGGTCTCCACGGCCACGGCTCGTCCGTCCGGTCCGTGTAGCCGGACGTTTGCGTGCTCGATCGGACTTGCGCGCTCCGCGTCCTCGACACGTCCCGCGATCCAGCCGGTTGCCGTGCTCGCGTTGCGCCGGCCGAGCTTCGCCGTACGACTCCTCACGGGGGCCGCAGGCGTTGCACCGATCAACCGTTGTCGAATGGAGCGGCGGCTCGCGTGCCAGGCGAGCAGCAAAGCCAGGGCCGCCGGCAAGCTCAACCAGAAGGGGCTCGGAAGGGAGGGCGCCGGTGATCGCCAGCGCACCGCCTGCGCACGGCTCGACTCGAGCCATGGTGCGTCGGACTCGAAGCGCGCGCCGATCAGGCGTTCGGTTCGTGCGTCGCCGGCAGTCAGCGTCGACAACGGAATGTTATGGCGGAAGTTGCCCTGCGTGTCCGTCAGCAGCGTCGACACGTACTGGCCGTCGAGCGAGATCCCGATCGCTTTCTGAGCGAGCGGGCCACCTGCGGCGCGCAGCGAGCCGGACACTCCGACGGCCGCTGGTTGCACTTGGGTGAGCGCGCGCAGCGTCAGCTCGGTCCGAAGCACACGCAGCACCGCGACGCGGGTCATCGCTGCCGCATGCGTTGCATCGGCGTCGCTGCGCGCGACGAGCGCTCCCACGCCTTCGGCGCCGAGCCGGTGCGGCGCGACCTCCGCGCTAAACCGACCGTCCTCGTCGAGCTGACCTGCCGCAAGCTCACGGCCGAGCTCGTCTTGCAGGTGCACACGCAGGCCCGTGAGCGGCGCGGCGGAGTTGGCGATGACGCCGATGCGCACCGATGATTCGTCGAGATGCAGCGTGTGGCCGCGCGGCAAGCCGAGGTCGAGCCGCACGGAGGCCAGATTGTGGTCGAGAGGCTGCACCTGCTCACAACGGTCGTAGAGTTCGTCGCCGTCGTAGAGCACTCGGATCCGGTAGCGCGCTCTCGGCAGGGCGAGGCCCGCTGTCGCGGAGCCCTCGGCGTCAGTTCGCAGCGCTTGCGAAGCCGTCGGTGCTCCGCGTGGCTCACTGTCGACAAGCACGCGAAGCTCGCGGTCGGGGAGCGGCACGTCCATGTCGTCACGCAGCACCGCGACCACGTCGGCACCGAGATCCGTTGGCGAAAGCCTCAGCTCGAGGTGTGTGCCTGCACGGACGCGGAGCAACGGTTCCGCCGCCGTCGGCTTCGCCGCCAGGAGCGTGAGCAGCGTGCACGCCACTGCCACTGCCACTGCCACTGCGTCAACTGCGAACCCACGTGCAGATCGAGCATGGAGACGCGGCAGGTAGGCACGCAGGCGCACTCGCCTACGTTTCCTCCATTGCGAGGGTTCGCGCAAGTCTGCGATATACTGGGCACGCGTCGTTGCCTGCCGCGCGGCACTGCAGAGAGCTGAAGGAAATTGCGAGACTGCACGTCCAGCGAGCCGCTAGCATGCGGTTGTGAGCCACGAGGAGACGTCGTTTGATGCTTGCACTGGCTGACGGGCGACCGGGCCGTAGAGGCGCGCTGGTCCTGGCATTCCTGCTGGCCGTTGCGAGCGCGGCCACTGCGCGCGCCGACGATCCACGCAGCGGCTATCTCATCAAATTGCTCTCCGGCTCCTCGCAGTTTCGTGTTCGCGCGCAAGCGGCCATCTCGCTGGGCGCAGTCGAGAGTTCGCCGGCCGTCGCCTCGGCGCTCGGCGAAGCGCTGAACGACGTCCATCCAGCCGTGCGTGCGGCCGCGGCCACCTCGCTCGGCCGCGTCGGCGACAAGTCCTCGCTGGCGCGCCTTCGCGCGCTCGACCGCGATCCCGAGGAACCCGTGCGTGCTGCGGCCAGGGTTGCGCTCGCCAAGCTGGAGACGAGCGCTGCATCAGCGGCCACGACGCAGGCACAAGCGCCGGCGCCGAGCGGGCCGCCGCAGTACTACGTGGCGATCGCCGAGCCCGCGACACGGGTTGCCAGCGTGGACCGCAAGGCGCTCGCGCAAGCGCGTGACTACATCAAGCAGCGTGTGTCGGAGATGCAAGGCGTCGTGCTGGCGCCGGACACCGAGGGGTCGAACGACGCCGAGCGCGTGCTCAAGCGCAAGGGGCTGAAGGGCTACTACCTCGACAGCTCCATCACCAGCGTCGAGAAGAAGCCCGACGGGGCCACGCGGGTGGCAGTGTCAGTGATCGTCGCCACGTACCCCGGGCGCGACATGCGTGCCATCATGCAGGGTGCCGCGACCGTCAGCGGCGGGGGCAGCCAGGATTACGGTCAAGCGCTGCAGGGCGCGCTCAGTGGGGCGCTACGGCAGCTGCCCCAGGCGATGAATCACTGACGTGCTCCACAAATTGTTGGGCAGAGCTCCCCGTATGAGAAAGTGCAACAGCGCAAGCTTCCACCGGAGAACCCGATGACCGCCGTAAGCCAACGCCTTTCTCAGCCGGCCGGTCCCCAGGCCAAGCGCAGACTGCGCAACTACCTGCTGGTGCCACGCTTTCAGTTCAAATACACGGCCATGGTCGTGGGCGTGACAGTCGTGGTCGCAAGCGTGCTCGGGTTGCAGGCGTACAGCTACTCGAAGGGCCAAACCGAGATGCTGACCATCAACAAGATGGAAGCCAAGGGCGACGCCATCAGCGAGCAGTTCGTGAAGGACATGGAGCGCTACAGCCAGGCGGAAGATCGTAAGGTCGCGCTCGGCATTCTCGGCGGCATTCTGCTGCTGGCCTTCGCGCTCGGCTGCACCGGCATTGTGGTCACTCACAAGCTTGTCGGGCCTGCGTATCGCATGAAGCAGCTGCTGGGCGAGGTGCGCGACGGGCACCTGACCGTGCAGGGCAGGTTGCGTAAAGGCGACGAGCTGCAGGACGTGTTCGAGGCGTTCCAAGAGATGATCGTGAGCTTGCGTGCGGCGCAGGAGCAGGAGATCGCGCAGCTCGACGCGGCGATTGCTCGCGCCAAGGCCGCGGGCGTGCCTAGTGAGGCGATCGCCGAGGTGGAGCAGGTTCGCGAGCGCATGAGGGCGGCGCTCGACTGAGCTGGCCGTCGGGCGCGGCTGTGCATGGCCGCCGCGCGCGCTGCGCGACGCTCAGAAGGCGCCTTCGTAATACGTCAGCCGGGGTTCAGGCTCGTCGAAGACCACGGCGGCTGCGTCGAAGCGGATGTCAGTCGTACGAAGCTTCGCAGACTTCAACCACTGCGCGGCGGCTTGTCGCACGCGAGCGACCTTGCGCGCATCGATGGACTGCGCTGGCGCCATGAAGCGATCGTGGCTGCGCGCTCGCACCTCGCAGAACACCAGGAGCTGGCGCTTGCGCGCGATGATGTCGAGCTCCAAGCGGCCGACGCGTACGTTGCGATCGACGATCGCAAAGCCTTGCTGCTCCAGGTGGGCAGCGACCAGCGCCTCGGCGCGCCGGCCGAGCGCTGCGCGCGCGTCGCCGCTCTCTGGTTGCGTCATGCGAGCACCCGCCACGGGTCCCCGCCGCCGTCAGCTTCCTTTTGTGTAGGTACCGTTGCGCACGCAGTAGCTGCCGCGCACGCCCTGGTCGCCCTGCTCGAGCACCGGCACGCAGCCGAAGCCGCTGGGGCACTGGCAGGTCGCGAAGTTGCTGTTGCCCGCGTCGCAGCGGCAGGTGCAGTAGACCAGCTTCTGGACATCGCTTGGATTGGAGCACGACGGAGGACAGACCTGCTTCGCCGGGTCGCACGTACCTGTTGGTGGCGTGCAGCCCGAGCGGGGGTCGCCGGTCAGATGGTAGACCATGCACACGCGGGTCTCGCACTGCACCGAGCTCGACTCGATGTACGCTTCACTCATTTGGAAGCCATCGGCGGGCACCTGCTCCGGCAAGCATGGCGCGCCCACGGCCGGGGTCGAGCACGCCGCAAGACAGACGGCGAGCGAACTCACCGCAAGAAGACACAGCGACTTTGCGTCCAGCCTTGGAAGTCTCACACTAACCCTCGCGTTTCAGTGTTTCTGTAAAACCACGGTTTTGGGAGAATTTCAGCTTTGTTCTGAACAGCCTTGTCCTGGACAACCAGGCTCCCCATGAAAGTGCGGGCGAGGAACCCTCGGACAGCTGCGCAGCGCAGGCTACGTTGGGCGGGAAGTGAGTGTCAAGGCGTTGTGTGGGGGCTGGTCGATCCTTGCACAGGTCGGCGTTTTCCCTTGACAAGCCGATTTTTTGCTTTCTATGATGGCGCGCGCTGCCGCTTGTAACCCATCGAAATCGCAGTTGTTTTCGGTTGGTCAGGATGGGCGGGTGGTGCTGGGACAGGCTCGCTTCGGGAAGACTCACTTCATCACTCACGAGTCGTCTAGCCGACGATGGAGATACGCGGATGTGCAGAAACCGAACACTCTGGTCGACTGTCTTCGTGGCGTTTGCATGCCTAGTCCTGGCAGGCCGGGCTGTGCCCGCCGCTGCACAGGACATGCAGTTCGGCGTAGAGGAAACGGGTGGTGGTAAGGGAGGCGGCGCGCCGCCGGCCGAGGGGCCGCCATCAGAGGCGCTCGGCAACGCGCTGCGTCTGTACACGCAGGAGCGTTACCAGGAAGGCGCCGTGCAGTTCCAGCGCGTGGTCGAGGGCGAAACGCCCGACGCGCCCGCGAACGTACAGAAAGCGCAGTTCTTCCTCGGCAAGTGCCTCTACCACTTGCACTACTACCAGTCGGCGCTCGCTGTATTCGACGAGATTTCTGAGCAGGGTCGCAAGCATCTGTTCTTCGATCAGACGTTGCAGTGGCTCGCGCAGCTCGCGTCGCAGCTACCAGAACCCGCCGGCATCATCGACAAGATCGGTCGTTTCGGCGTCGATCAGCTCGAGCAGTTCAACAACGCCGACAACGCGGATCTGTACAATCAGTTGCTCTATTTGATGGGCCGCTCGAAGTACAACCAGGGCGAGTTCGACAAGGCGATCGACCTCTTCGAGAAGGTCGACAAGCGCAACAAGTGGTACATCAAGGCGCGCTTCTTCCAGGGCATTTCGTACGTGCGCATGCGCAAGGCGCAGCCGGCCGCCACCGCGTTCCGTTCGATCATCACGGCGATCGACGAAGGTGAAGTCGAGGGCGTCGATGATCCCGAGCGCATGCGCGACCTCGGCTGGATCTCGCTCGCACGCGTCTATTACACGGCTGCCAACCGCACCACGCCCGACGGTGAGCGCAAGGTGGACGGCGTGCTGCTGGGCAACGCGGTGGAAGCGTGGACCAAGATCGATCCCGATAGCGAGTACTGGCTGGACTCGCTGTTCGAGGCCTCGTGGGCCTTCTTCCTGGCTGACCAGTACTCGCGTGCGCTCGGTAACGTGCACACGCTGAACTCTCCTTACTTCAAGGAATCGTTCTACCCGGAAGCCATGGTGCTCAAGGCGGTGGTGTTCTTCTCGAACTGTCAGATGAAGAACGCGACCGCCGTGGTGCAGCAGTTCCACGAGCGCTACGACCCGGTGAAGACGAAGCTCGACGAGATGCTCGAGAAGTACAAGGACAACGCGCAGTTCTTCGAGTTTTTGAAGAAGGTGCGTGCCGGTGAAGCGAACCTCTCGAAGGAAGTGCGCGGCATCATCACGTCGGCGCTGTCGGATCGTGCGGTGCTCGCGAACCTCGAGTACGTGAGCCTGCTCGAGCAGGAAGAGAAGAACCTGAGCAAGTCGCCTTCTCAGTTCTCGGGCTCCTCGCTCGGCGCGCGCATCCTCCAAGATATCCTCGTCGCCAAGTCGTTCGCGGTGGATCAGGCGGGTGACATCGCCAAGGCGCGGTACAACCGTCTCATCGACGAGATGCAGGATCTGTCGAACCAGGTTGACACCGTCGAGATCGAAACGCTCAACTACGAGCGCGGTCAGCTCTCGCAAGCGTTGCAGGCGCAGCAGACCGCTGCCGGTGAGTCCACCGGTGGTCAGGTCGTGGTCTCATCGGAGCACAACGTCTGGCCGTTCAACGGCGAGTACTGGCGTGACGAGCTCGGCTACTACCGGCAAGAAGTCACTTACAAGTGCGGAAGGTAACTGACATGCGACGAACGCCACTTTCCATCTCGCTGGTTGCGATCTGGGCCGTGACAGGTCTGTGCGTGCTCGGCGTATGCTTGTCCACGAGCAGCGCCTGGGCGGCCCCGAAGCGCGGCGGTAGCAAAGCCAGCAGCAGCAGCAGCTCGAGCAGCAGCAGCAGCTCACGCTCGTCGGGGACCGCTCCCGGGGAAGACGAGGGCGACAAAGACGAAGGCAAGAACGTCAGCGCCAGCCTGGGTGCGAAGGCGGCGGGGCCGGCATGCGTCGCTGCCGACGCGACCAAGCGCGTGGCCGAGTGCCCGAAGAACGCGCCCAAGCAGAACAAGGGCAAGGGTGGCGCGCCCAGCTCGAAGCTGCAAGAGGCCAAGCGCAAGGTCGAGCAGCCCAAGGGCTTCAAGCCCGGCGGTCCCTCAATCGAGCTCGACATGGCCACGTTGCGCAACAAAGAAAAGAGCGAGAAGAAGGCCAGAGATCTGCTGCTGCGCGAGATCCAGGTCACCAAGCGCCTGATCAAGAACACGCGGACGACGGACAACCGTCGTCCGGACTTCTTGCTGCGCTTGGCTGAAGGGTACTTCGAGCTCGTGCAGGTCGCGACGACCGAAGTGCGCAAGCTGGACGAGCCGATCCACCAGGCCTGCCAGGTGAAGAAGGACAAGGGTCAGTGCAACGCACTGATGAAGAAGCAGAAGGACTCCGAGCAGGATCTGGCCGACACGCGCGAGGAGAACATCAAAACGTTGGCGATGCTGGTCAAGGACCACCCCAACTACAAGAAGATGGACGAAGTGCTGTTCTCGCTCGGCTTCTCGCTCGACGAGATGAAGCAGTTCGACCGCGCGCGTCAGGTCTACCACCGCCTGATCAAGAGCTTCCCGCAGAGCGACTACATCCCGAACGCGTATCTGTCGTTCGCCGAGTACTACTTCCAGCAGGGCGACATGCGTGCCGCTCAGCAGTTCTACCAGAAGGTCACGGAGATCCCGCCGGAGAAGAACAAGGTCTACGGCTACGCGATCTACAAGCAGGCGTGGTGCTACTACAACCTCGAGGACTTCAAGGCCTCGCTGCAGAGCTTCATCGAGACCATCCAGTTCGGTACGCAGAATCCGGAGGCGCCGAACGTCGAGAACCTGGTCCGTCAGTCGCGCAAAGAGCTCGTCATGCCGTACGCGCAGGTCGGCAGCCCGGAGCGTGCGCTCGAGTTCTTCAAGCGCTACGCGAAGGACGACGATCAGGCGTACACGATGTTCGAGAACCTGGGTGAGCTGTACTTCGACACCGGCAAGTGGCCCGAGGTCATTGCGGTCTATCACGGCCTGATGGCGGCACGGACGAACGACGACAAGGTCTGCTACTGGCAGACGCGCGTCACCAATGCGATCATCTCGTCCAAGCCCAAGGCGCAGCAGGTGACCGAGGTCGAGCGCATGATCGACCTCTACGACACCTACCAGAAGGACACGCACAAGGAAGACGCCAAGAAGATCTGCAAGCAGGCGGCGGCTTCGGTGCTCATTGATCTGGCCACTGCCTGGCACCGTGAAGCGATTGGTACCGATACCCAGCCAGGTACCAACGATCGCAATACGATGGACATGGCGTCCAAGCTCTATCGCCTCCTGCTCAAGGAATTCCCCGAGATGGAGTCGATGGAGTTCCCGGACATCGACAAGCGCGACTGGCCGACTGAGTACAAGGTCGCGTACTTCTACGCCGAGCTTCTCTGGAAGATGGAGAACTGGGGCGAGTGCGGTCCGGCGTTCGACAAGGTGCTGGAAGTGAACCCACAGGGTGAGTTCACGGCCGACGCCGCGTACGCAGCGGTGCTTTGCTACAACAAGCAGTATCAGCAGTCGTTCGCACAGAACGAGAAGTCCGTGCGCGGCAAGGTCGACAAGGAAGACAAGCCGGGCAAGGGCAAGAAGAAGAAAGACGCGAGCAAGGAAGATCGCTCGGCGGAGTTCAAGCCCAAGGAGTTCTCGCCCCTCGAGCTGGGCATGCTCAACGCGTTCCAGCGTTACGTGTGCTTCGTGCCGGACAGCGAAGATCTCGCGCAGATCAAGTATCGCCGTGCCCGCATCTACTACGAGACCAACCACTTCGAAGAAGCGTCGGTCTTGTTCAAGGACATCGCGTTCAACCACAAGGACACCGAGCTCGGCGTCTATGCGGCGAATTTGTACATGGACTCGCTCAACGTGCTCGGCACGTACAGCGATCCGCAGCGGCCGGCTTGCTACGACGACATGAACGACAACATCGAGCCGCTGTCCGGGCTCTACTGCGGGACGCCGGAGAAGCACGAGTCGAACGCCGAGCTCTGCAACGTGCTCGAGCAGCTGCGCTGCGACCTGCTGCGTAAGAAGGCAGAGGCACTGCAGAACAACAAGGAGTTCAAGCAGTCAGCGACCGTGTACGTGTCGATCTTCCGCAAGTTCCGCGAGTGCGGAAAGCTCGACGAGGTTCTGTACGACGCGTCGATCAACTTCGAAGCCGCGCGCCTTTTGGGTCGTGCGATCAAGGTTCGTAAGGTCTTGATCGACAAGTATCCGGAGAGTGAGTGGGCCAAGCGCGCGCTGTACCTGATCGGCGCGAACTTCCACGCTCTGGCCATCTACGACACGGCTGCCGACTACTACGAGCAGTTCGCCGTGAAGTACCCGGGCGAGGATGGCAAAGCGTGCACCGATGCCGACAAGGCAGCGGGCACCTGCGCCATCGCTCACGAAGCCTTGCAGAACGCCATCTTCTTCCGCCTGGGTCTCGGTGACGAGGAGAAGGGTGTCGAAGACGGCAAGACGTACGAGAAGAACTACACGCACAAGTTCCCGCGGGAGACTTCGCGCGTGAAGTACTCGCTGGGCTCGATCTACGAGCGCCAGCAAGACTGGAACAAGGTCATCACGCACTACACGGCCTTCATCAACCAGTACAAGAAAACCGCCATGCCGGATGAGCTAATCCAGGCGAACGTCACTGTGGGTCGTGCGTATCTGTCCATCGCGGCCGCGGCGAACGCCGACAAGGCCAAGAAGTCGAAGGACGCGGCCACGAAGGACAAGCCCGCGCTCAGCAACAGCAAGGCGGAGCCGTACTTCAAGGCCGCTGCGAAGATCTGGTCCGACGGTGCCCCGGAGGCGATCGCCAAGTCCGAGCTGCCTGACGATCAGAAGGCGCGTTCACTTGCCTACGCGAAGATCGCGGTGGCCGAGGCGATGTTCAACCTCGCCAACGCCGACTTCGATAAGTTCGCGACCATCAAGTTCCCGGTGTTCAAGGCGACCGTCGGTGCCAAGGACAGCTTGGACAAGAAGAAGAAGGTCCAGGAACAATTCACGAAGTGGATGGGCGAGGACTTTGTGAAGTGGATGGGCGAGAAGGCCAAGGCGCTCGACGCTGCTCAGAAGTCGTACGAGAAGATCTCGGATCTCAAGGTGCCGCAGTGGGATATCGCCTCGGCGACCCGCATCGGCGACATGTACCTCTCGTTCGTCGACGACTTCCGCGACGCGCCGGTTCCGCCGACGCTGCAGGGAGACGACGAGCTGGTGGACATCTACTACCAGGGCTTGGACGAAGCTTCGAAGCCGTGGGTCGAGAAGGCGAAGGGTGCCTACGAGTTCTGCCTGATCACCGCGACCAAGGTGCGTTGGTTCAACGAGTTCATGACGCGTTGCGAGCAAGAGCTGTTCAAGCTCGACCCGCGCGCTTACCCGCGTGCCGCGGAGCTACGCGGCAGCGACACCTACACGTACAGCGCCGAGGCCAAACCGAGCATGATCGAGCTTGGTGGCACCGGCGACGAGGACCTCGAGGGAGGCAAGTGATGTCCATGCAGCGTTGTCATTCGCGTGCTTCCATCGTCGGTTTCGTTCTCCTGACGGCTGCTTGCGGCGGCAGTGCCGCCTCAGGCGGCAGCGGCTCCGGCAGTGGCTCGGCCACCGTTGGCGGCAAGGCCATCAAGACCGCTGGTGGTCAGGCAGTGAGCCAGGAGGCTCACAACCGCTGGACCGAGGGGCTCAAGCTCTTCAAGCTCTACGACACCAAGGGCGGCTGGACGAGCGCTCACTGCGATGACGCAGCGGGCAAGTTCGAGGATGCCGCCGGCGCACAGGCGAAGTTCGCCGAGGCGCTGTACATGGCGGGTCTTTCCAACGACCGCTGTGGCAATCGTGACAAGGCGCAGAAGTTCTATGGCGACGCGATCCGCGCGAACCCCAAGTTCTGCAAGGCGCGCGTGGCGATCGCTCTCGAGCACCTGCGCACGGGCCAGTCGTCGCAGGCGGAACGCGAGTTCGCGCAGTCGGTGCAAGACGACCCTCAGTGCACCGAGGGCTACGTGAACCTCGCCATTATGCAGCGCAAGCGCGGCATCGAGGGCAACAAGGAGGCGCTGTCGAACCTGCGCCGTGCGCTCGCCATCGACGCGCAGTACTTGCCGGCGTTCAACGAAATGGCGCTGCTGTACTTGAGCGAGGCCGCCGACAACACGAAGAAGCTCGACCTCGCCGAGGTCGTGTGTAGCCAGGCGCAGAAGATCAACGCCAACTACGCCGCGGTCTACAACACCTGGGGTTTGATCGATCTGCGGCGCGACAAGATCATCGACGCCGCGGCGAAGTTCCAGAAGGCCATGGAGCTCGACAACAAGATGTTCGAGGCCTACATGAACTTCGCGCGTATCACGATCGGCTTCCGCGGCTATCAAGATGCGAAGACGGCTTACGAGAAGGCGCTCGCGCTGCAGCCCAAGAACTTCGATGCACAGATCGGCATCGGCGTCGCGCTGCGCGGTTTGCAAGACAACGCGAACGCGCAGGTGGCCTATGAGAAGGCCATGAAGCTCGATCCGAGTCGCGCCGAGCCGTACTACAACATCGGCTTGCTCTATCAAGATTTCATGAACGGCACGGCCGATGAAATGAAGAAGGCTCGCACGTACTATCAGGACTTCCTGGCGAAGGCGGGCTCGGACAAGCGCTACGCTGTGGCGGTCGAAGACGTCACGCGCAAATGCAAGGTCGAAGGCGGCAAGAAGCGCGGTTCGAGCCGCAGCAAATGCATCGCTGGGCGTTTGCAGAACATCGATCTTTACCTCGACACCATGAAGCAGATGGCCGAGATGGAGAAGCTCCAGAAGGAGCAAGAGAAGCAAGCGGCTGCGCTCGAGGCGCAGGAGAAGAAGGACGCGGAGAAAGCCGCTGCCGAAGCGAAGGCTCACCCGCCGGCTGCTCCGCCTGCCGACGCGAAGAAACCAGCCGCTGGCGACGCTGCGCCTGCGGCCGCACCCGCGAAGGACGCGACGGCCGCGCCCAAGGGAAAAGACAAGTAGGGATTCTCGGCCGGGAACCTTTACGGGTTCCTGTTGTCTGAGTAAGGTGTGTAGGATCCGTACATAAAAATCAGAAATTCGAGGAAGAACTCACGTGCGGCGGTTGCTGATGTGGGTAGGCGTAGATACGCTGCGCAGAGTCCGGACTCTACGCTGAATCGAGATGGCTGAATCGAGATGGCTGAACGACAGACGGAACGACGCGACCGCGGAGGTGAAGTCATGACGAAGCTCATTGTGCTGACGCTGCTGGTTATCGGGATGGTCGGGGCTGCGGCGCCGGCATTCGCCCAGGACAACAAGGGTGGCGGCGGCGGTGCCGCGGCGACGTCGTACGACTTCGAGGACGACTTGGTGCAAGGCGACCTCGTCCGGCCTGACGGTGAGAACTTGATGGTGCGGCGGCGCGGAGCGCGCGAATCGCTCATCAAGATCCGGGAGCACTTCGTCCCGGAACTCCTCAAGTCCGTCGAGAATCTGTAGTCGCGCTTTGCGCTTGAACTGAGTCACGAGACACAGCGGCGCGGGCGGGTCGACAAGCCTGCCCCGCTCGTAGAGTTCACTTTGCCAACGCACTCTGCGTTGTAGGCCTGTTGCACGTCCTGGAGGCTGTGGTGGCGATTCCCATTACGTTTCACATCTTCGATGGTGACCAGATTGTCCAGAGCGAGACGCTCACGCAGGACGTCATCAAGATCGGCAAGCTCGATTCGAGCCATCTGAAGATCGACGACGAAGGCGTGTCGCGGATGCACTCCGTGATCGAGGTGTCGGGACCTGGCGAGGTCTACATCATCGATCTGGGGTCGGCGACGGGCACGATCGTCAACGGCCAGCGGGTGAACAAGACCCGCCTGGAGTCGGGCGATCAGCTGCAGTTTGGCGGGACCCGCGTTGCGATCGAGATCGGTGAGCCGGTCCACGACGCCGTACCGCAGCAGCCGATGGCGGCGGCACCAGTTTCCTCCGCTTCCTCCGCTTCCTCCGCTTCCTCCGCTTCGCGGCCGCCGGGCATGGTGGCGCCAGGGCACGCCATGCCGAATCCGTTCGCGACGCCGGCTCCGGGCACCGTGCCCGCGGCGCTGCCGAATCCGTTTCAGACTCAGCCGGGCTACAGCGCGCCGGGTTTCGCGCAGCCGCAGTATGCGCAGCCGCAGCAGTATGCACAGCCGCAGTACGCGCAGCAGGAAGAGTACGCGTACGACGAGCACGCCGCCGAGGGCTCGGACGACAACGTGATCTACCAGATGGTTCCGCAGACTCCGCCCCTGAATCCGGGTGACATCGACAGCGGCGAGTCTGCTGTCGAGGTGGTGATCCTGTGGGGCGAGTTGAGCATTCTGCACGTCGAGCACATGTCGCCGCCGCGCTCGTTCTACGTGGGCGAATCCACGGACGCCAAGGGCAAGCTCACCACCGACTTCTTGATCGGCAGTGAGAGCCTGGGCACCGAGCGCATGCCCGTCGCGATCGAGTCGGGTTCCACGGTCGCCGTGGTGATCCCGCAGGGCGCGACCGGCGACATCACGGTCAACAACCAGACGATCAGCGTCGAGGAGCTTGCGGCGCAGGGTCAGCTGCAAACCTGCGGTGAGATGGCGGGCGCTCGCCAGTATCCGCTGCCGCCAGGCGCGACGGCGCGCATCGGCTACCGTGGTTTCACCTTCGTGGTGAAGCCGCTGTCGGCGGCGCGTCGCGTCGGGATCGGCGACGGCCCGAAGGTCGATTGGAAGGGCTACATCTGGACGATCGCCTCGATGGCGTTCCACGCCGGATTGCTCTTGCTGTTCTACTTCCTCCCCCCGCGTTCGTCTTCACTCTCGCTCGACCTGCTCAATGCGGACTCGCGCCTGGTCAAGTACTTGATCGAGCCGCCCGAAGTGCAGGAAGAGGAGACGCCCGAGTGGCTCCAGGAGAACAAGGACGACGACGAGGGCGGCAAGGGCAAGCGTCATAAAGACGAAGAAGGCCAGATGGGGAAGAAGGACGAGAAGAAGACCAAAAATAAGTTTGGTATCGAGGGTAACGAGAAAGATGACCCTCACATGGCTCGCGACGAAGCCAAGGAGCAGGCGGCCAACGCCGGCATCATCGGCATCCTGAAAGCGAGCGTTGGTTCTTGGAATTCTCCGACTTCACCCTACGGTCGCGACACCGCGCTGGGCAGCGACCCGATGAGCGCCCTCGGCGCCCTCATGGGTGACCAAATCGGTGGCAACTTCGGCTTCGGCGGGCTCGGCCTGCGCGGCACGGGTCGTGGCGGCGGTGGCACCGGTGAGGGCACCATCGGCCTCGGCAACATCGGCACGATCGGCCACGGCGCCGGTGGTGGCAGCGGCTCGGGCTACGGCAGCGGCGCCGGTGGCTTCCACGGTCGCGAGGCGAAGGTCCCCCGCATCCGTAGCGGCCAGGCCGACGTGCACGGCTCGCTCTCGAAAGAGGTCATTCGCCGCATCATTGGCCGCCACATCAACGAGGTGCGCTTCTGCTACGAGCAGGAGTTGAACACGCGTCCTGACCTGCAGGGCCGCATCTCGATCAAGTTCATCATCTCGCCGACGGGCGCCGTGCAGACAGCCGCCGTCGACAACTCCGACATGGGCAATGCCAAGGTCGAGCAGTGCATCGCGCAGGCGGTGCGTCGCTGGACGTTCCCGGCGCCGGAAGGCGGCGGCATCGTGGTGGTCAGCTATCCGTTCGTGCTGCAGCAGACCGGCGGCTGACGTTCGGGTCCGTAGCAGGACCGAAGTTTGAACATCGGGCGGATCCTTCTGTGTAGGGGTCCGCTCGATGTGTTTTGAAAGGTCGCAACGGCGTGTCGGTCGGGTCCCCGACGGGTCGTTGGCAAGGGGGTGGGTGGGAAATTCAAGCTGCAACTTCGCCAGTTTGCGGTTGAGCTTCGCCCCCCCTCTCCCGTAACATCCCAGGGCCACTGTTCCGAAGGAGCCACTCCGATGAAGCGGTTTCAATTGCTGACCACCGGTATCGTCACGCTTTTGCTTTGCATGGCGGGCGACTGCTCGCGCGCGCGCGTCGAGTCGGTCAACAAGATGAACGAGGGCGTCACAGCGGCGGTGCAGAAGCGCTATGTCGACGCGACCAAGCTGCTCGAGAGCGCAGCGGCGATCGACCCGGAGAACGACCAAGTCTTCTGGAACATGGCCCTGGTACACATGGAGCTGCGCAAGTACGACCGCGCGCGCGAGGACCTGCAGAAGGCCATTGCGCTGAACGCCAAGTCGGGCGGCTACCAGGAGAAGCTGGGTACGATCTTGATCGAGCTCAAGGACTGGCCGGCTGCGAAGTCGGCGTTCGAGAAGGCGATCGAGCTCGAGCCGGAGCTGTTCAAGGCGTACTACAAGCTGGCGCAGGTGAACGAGCAGCTCGACGATCAGCAGAGCGCGCTCAAGAACTACACGGCCGCCATCGACAAGGGGCCGCGCTTCCTCGAAGCGTACAACGCGCTGGGGCGCCTGTATGCTGACCTTGGCTACATGGACAACTCGGTCCAGGTGTTGCAAGAGGCACTGAAGGTTGCTTTGCCGGGCACCGAGGAAGAGGCGCAGGCCCACCACCTGCTCGGCACGGTCTACCAGCAGCAGAAGAAGTACGCGGACGCGGTGCGTGAGTTCAAGGCGGCGCTCGACGTGGTGCCGGGGATGCGTGATGCGCTGTTCTCGCTCGGCTGGACCTATCAGCTGCAGGGCAACAAGGAAGAGGCCAAGCGCTACTTGCAGAAGTTCGTGGACGTCGCAGGCGCGGAGGCGCCGGCGCACTACGTGAAGGCAGCACGCGACAAGATTGCTGAGATGGCGGAAGGCTTTGCGACTTCCGCAGCGAACGAATAGCGCGTCGCACGAGCGCAACGCACGGCAGGCGTGCGTTGGGTTCTCGCGGCGCTGATGGTGCGGCGGGCCGCTCGGCGCGCACCAACATGCTCTCAAGGTGGATCGCAGGAGGCTTCGGTGTCGGATAACGACGTTTCCGTTTCCAGTCAGGCCGAGGAGGAAGTCGCAGAAGTAGGGGGCGATCAGGCGAGCGCAAGCGGGGATGGGGGCCCCGGGCAGCGGCGCGAGCTCACCGACGCAGACCGAGCGAAGCTCGCGGAACTCTCCGAAGCGATCGAGAAATTCACGGCGCAGAAGCGCTGGTCCGACGTCATCAAGGCGACGCTGCAGAAGGCAGAGATCGTAGTTGATCCGGGCGAGAAGGTGGCGCTGCTCGGCGAAGCCGGGCGCATGTACATCGAGCGCTCGTCGAACCAGGCGGAGGCCATCAAGTGCTTCCAGCGGATCCTGGACGTCGATCGCAGCAACGTGGAAGCCATCGAGCATCTCAAGGAGATGTACGAGAAGCGCCGCGACTGGGAACGCCTGGTCGACGTGATGCGCGCCGAGTGCGACCTGCTCGATGCGAGCGATCAACCGATGCGCCGGCTCGAGATCGCCCAGATGGCGAACGAGAAGCTGCGCAAGCCGACCGTGTGCATCGACCTGTGGCGCGAAGTGCTCGCCGTGGATCCCGACAGCGCAGAGGCGCTGGGTGCTCTGGCCGGGCTGTACGAGCGCGCACGCGAGTGGGCGCCGCTGGCCGAGGTGCTCGATCGGCAGAGCCAGCAGGCGAAGGACAACGCCGAAGTCATCGCGATCCTGCAGAAGCTCGGCAACGTGTACGCGGAGAAGCTGCAGGACGACAACGGTGCGCTCTCGGCTTACCGGCGCTTGCTCGAGCTCGATCCGAACGATCGCCGTGCGCAGGAACAGCTGAAGAAGCGCTGGGTCGCAACGGGCGCGTGGGACGAGCTGGAGGAGTTCTATTCGTCGACCGACAAGATCGACGAGCTGATCCGCACACTCGAGCGCGCGGCCGATGCGACCACGACCGAGGTGGCGGAGCGCATCTCGCTCTTGTTCCGCATTGCGCGGCTCTGGCAAGACAAGAAGGGCGCGGCCGATCGTGCGGCGCGCTCGTACGAAAAGGTGCTCACGCTCGACGCTCGGAATCAGGAGGCGGCCGAGGCGCTGTCGCCGATCTACGAGCACGCGGGTGATGCGAAGAAACTGGCCGGTGTGTACGAGGTGCGGCTTTCGCACCTGCAGGATCCGGAAGCGCGCGTGGTGCTGCTGCGCGAGACGGGCCTCTTGTACGAGGAGAAGCTGCGCAACGCGCAGCTGGCGTTCGACCGCTTCCTCGAAGCGTTCGTGCTCGATCCCAAGCAGAGCGTGTTGCGCGAGGATCTCGACCGGCTCGCGGCCAAGGTGAATGGCTGGGAGAAGGTCTTCTCGGCATACGACGCTGCGATCGATGCATCCACGCATCCGGATGATGCGAACGACTTGCGGCTCTTCTATGGCCAGGCGCTCTCCGGGCAGAGCAAGACGAAGGAAGCCATTGCGCAGTTCCGCGCGGTCTACGACGACCGGGCAGACGACGCGACGGCCATCGTCGCGCTCGAGAAGCTGTATCGCGAGACGGGCGACTTCCAGGCGCTGCTCGGCGTGCTGCAGCGCCGCGCGGAGTTCGAGAGCGATCTCGGCACACGCAAGCAGCTCGCGTACGACGTGGCGCGCTTGTGGCACGAGCATCTGAAGAACGCCGACCAGGCGATCGAGGCCTACAAGAACATCCCGATCGAGTTCGGTGAGGGCGAGACCGAGGCGTACCGCGCCCTTGATGCGCTCTACGAGCAAGAAGGCCGCTGGGACGACCTCGCGCAGACGCTCGAGCACCGCATCGACATCGGTCCCGACTCGCACGAGGAGCTGGCCGCGCTGAAGTTCCGGCTGGCGAGCGCGCTGCACTTGCATCTCAAGGACAAGGCGCGAGCGATCGACCTGTACCGTGAAGTGCTGATGCTGGTGCCTGAGCACGAGGGTGCGCTCGGCGCGCTCGAGAGCTTGCTCTCGGACGACGAGCTTGGTGGACAAGCTGCGGCGATCGCGATCGAGCTGTACGAGGCGCAGGGCAACTTCGCCAAGCTCGTCCATTCGCTCGAGGTGCTGCTCAAATTCACCTCGGAGCCCGAACAGCGCATCGATCTGATCACGAAGGTCGGCGAAGTGCGCGCGGCGCAGTTGCAGGACGGCGCGGGCGCGTTCGCAGCCTACGCGCAGGCGTTCGAGGAAGCCCCGGACAACCCCGGCATCGTGGCGAGGCTCTCGGGTCTGGCTCGCGAGCAGAAGCGTCTGGGCGAGATGGTGCGTTTGCTCGAAGCGCGCACTCAGAAGCTCGATGACGCGGCGCTGGTGCGGCAGCTGCTGATCATGGCGGCGCAACTGCACGACAGCGAGCTTGGCGACGTCGACGCGGCCGTGGCCGCGTACATGAAAGCGCTGGAGCGCGACGAGGCGGACGAGGAGATCCTGGGTGCGCTCGAGGCGCTGTATCGCCGGACCGAACGCTGGCGAGATCTGCTCGACGTGCTGCGTCGGCGCGTGACGATCACGTCGGACCCCTCCGCGCAAGAGCAGCTGCTCGCGCAGATGGCGTTCATCCACGACGAGATGCTGAGCGAGCCTGAGGCCGCGATCCGCATCTACGACGAGATCTTGGCGCTCGACCCTGCCAGCAACACGGCGCTCACGGCGCTCGACTCCCTGTACGAGCGGAAGGCGATGTGGAGCGACCTCGCGGACAACGTCGGCCGGCAGCTCTCGCTCGCGGACGATCCGCAGGCGCAAGTTGCGCTCATGCTGAAGCTTGGCTCGCTGCGCGAGACCCGCATGAACGCGCCGGAGGCAGCGATCGAGATCTACCGCGAGGTGATCGACCGCGATCCGGCCAACGCGCAGGCCGTGGAGGCGTTGGAGCGTTTGCTCGCGCGGCCCGAGTACCAGCTGCAGATCGCAGAGATCCTCGAGCCTCTGTATCGCGACCGCAACGAGTACCCGAAGCTGATCGGGATCCACGACATCCAGGTGCGCAACAGCAGCTCGGCCGATCAGCGTGTGGAGCTTCTGCATCGCATGGCCGAGCTGTACGAGGTTGCGCTCGAGGACTTGGGCAATGCGTTCAAGACCTTCGCGCGGGCACTTGCGGAGGACCCGGGTAATCCGGGAACGCGCGAGCAGCTCGACCGGCTCGCGGCCGGTTCGGGCGCCTTCCAGGCCTTGGCCGAAGTGTACGAGTCGCAGGCGCAGGGCGCGACGGACCCCGTGGTGCTCGTGTCGCTGCACACCAAGGCGGCCCAGGTTCGCGAAGAACACGTGGGTGATACGGCTGCTGCGATCGAACACTACAAACGTGTGCTCGAGATCGACGAAACCAACCTCGAAGGTGCTACGGCGCTCGAGCGTTTGTATCAGGTCGCGGAGCGCTACGAGGACCTCGCGAAGATCTACCTCACCAAGGCGGGCCTGCTCTCGGATCCCGATGAGCAGAAGGACTACCTGTTCCGCGCGGGCGCGATTTACGAAGAGGTGCTGGAGCAGCCCGAGGCGGCGGTCGACGTGTACCGGCGCGTGTTGCAGATCGAGGCCGAAGACCTCGGCGCGCTCGACAAGCTGATTCGGCTGCACCTGCAGCTGCGCCAGTGGGAGAAGCTGCTCGAGGTGTACGGGCAGAAGGCGGATGTCGTCGCCGACCCGGACGAGAAGAAGGGTTTGTACATCCAGGTGGGCGCGGTCTACGAGCGCGAGCTCGGACAGGCCGAAAGAGCCATCGAGACCTACCAGCGCGTGCTGGAGCTCGACCCGGACGACGTCATGGCACTCTCGCGTCTGGATGCGCTCTATCAGGCTTCCGGCAAGGCGGACGAGCTGTTGTCGGTGCTGGAGCGTGAAGCCGAGCTGACCACGGACCCGGCGCAGGCGATCGACCATCGCTACCGGATTGGCGAGCTGTACGAGCAGAAGCTGAACGACCCGTTTCGTGCGGTCGAGGTGTATCGCGAGATCCTGGAGGTGATCGCGGATCATGTGGCCACGCTGGCGGCGCTCGAGCGCATGATCGGCGCGGGGCGTGAGTCGGTCGCCGCGGCGTCGGTGCTCGAGCCGATCTACCGCGCGGCGGTGGATTCGGCGCGTCTTGCGCGCGTGCTCGAAGTGCTGATCACGCACGAAGAGGATCCGATCCGCAAGGTCGAGCTCCTGCACCAGGTTGCCGAGATCTACGAGGTGCACCTCGATCAGTCGCGTCAGGCGTTCGACGCGTTCGCGCGGGCGTTTCCTATCGACTGCCAGAACGAGTCGACCGTCGCGGCGCTGGAGCGGTTGGCGGAACGGCTGGCTGCCTGGAACGATCTGGCGGCGCTTTACGATCGCGAGATCGCCAGATTGCGCGAAGAATCGCCGGACGCCGCCATCGAACTGGCGCTGCGTCTCGCGCAGATCTTCGAGGTGCAGCTGGGCGACGTGCATGCTGCGGTCGCGCGCTACCGGATCGTGTTCGACACGGATCCGGCTCAGGTGCAGGCCATCGAGGCGCTCGATCGCTTGTACGAGAGCACGCAGCAGTGGGCGCAGCTCGCCGAGATCCTCGAGCGCAAGGTCGAGGTCGCCAGCAGCCCGGACGAGATCCTCGGCATCCAGTATCGCCTCGGACAGCTGCAACAGCATCGCCTTGGAAGTGTCGAGCGTGCCGTCGATCGCTATCGCGAGATTCTGGCGGCGGCGCCCGAGCATGATGAGGCGCTGCGCGCGCTCGAAGGTTTGTTCGCGCAGGGTACGCTCCCGGGCCCGATCGCCGAGATCCTGGAGCCGCTGTACCGGATGCAGGAGGCCTGGGATCGGCTGATCGGGGTGCACGAGGCCGAGCTCCGGCTGCAGAGCGACGTGCAGGAGCGCGTGCTCATGATGCATCGCATCGCCGAGATCGCCGAGGAGCGCGCGGGCGACCACGGCGCTGCGTTCAGCTGGATGCAGCGCGCGTTGATGGAGGATCCGCAGAACGATCAGTCGACCTCCGAGGTGGAGCGGCTGGCCAAGGTCGTCGACGGCTGGGCCGTGTTGGCAAACACCTACGCGGGCGTGACCGCGTCGGCCGCGGCGCCCGAGACTCGTGTGGCGACGGGCAAACGCCTGGCTCGCGTGTACGAAGAAGAGCTCGGCGATGTGGCTCGTGCCGAGGAGACCTACCGCTACATCGTGGCTCTCGAGCCGCGCGACGAGGACGTGCTGATCGCGCTCGATCGCATCTACACGGACAACGGTGCAGGCGAGGCGCTGGCCGAGGTGCTCAAGAAGCGCGTCGCGGCTAGCAACGACGATCGTGAGAAGGTCGAGATATCCTACCGCTTGGGTAACGTCCTCTGGGACGAGTGCCGCCGCACCGACGAGGCCATCGCGGTCTACCGCCAGCTGCTCGACAAGCTCGACGCGCAGCACGAGGACACGCTGCACGCGTTGCAGAACGTGTACACAGCGACGCAAGCCTGGCCGCAGCTCTTCGAGGTCTACGAGAAGGAGCTCGACGTCGTGGTTGGCGACTCCGCGCAGGCGGAGATCCTCGGCCGCATGGCGATGCTGGCAGCGACCCGGCTGGGCAACTACGAGCGTTCGGTGGAGCTGCTCCGCAAGGTGCTGGACCTGCTCGGCGAGGATCCTGCGGCACTGAATGCGCTGGGCAACATCTACGCGTTGCAGGAGAACTGGACCGACCTGGTCGACGTGCTCGAGCGCGAGGTATCCGTCAGCGACGACGACCAGATGCGCATGCAGATCTACGCGGACCTGGGACGCGTCTGGTACGAGAAGCTGCATCGTGATCGCAACGCGCTCGAGAGCTGGGAGCGCGTGCTCGATCTCGATCCGAGCAGCACCGATGCACTCTTCGCCATTGCGGCGATCCACCGCGCGGCGGGCTCGTACAACGAGCTGGTCGACACGCTCCACCGCGTGATCGACGTCGGTACGGCAACCTTGCCGGAGAGCGCGGTCGAGAACGTCTACATGGAGCTGGGTGCGCAGTACAACCAGCAGCTCAAGCAGCCCAGCGACGCGGTCGACTCTTACAACAAAGCGTTGGAGCTGAACCGGCGCAACTTCGGGGCGCTCGATGCGCTCGAAGCCATCCACTCGGCGCAGGACCAGTGGGAAGAGTGCATCGAGGCCAAGCAGCGTCGCGTGCAGGCGCTGGAGGATCCGCGCGAGAAGATCGCCGTGCTGCTCGATGTCGCCCGGATGTGGGACGAGAAGCTGAGCGAGCCCGACAAGGCGGTCGGTCCGTTCAATCAGATCCTAGAGGTCGACCCGCTGCACAACCTGGCGTTCGAGCGCCTGGAAGTGCTGCACCGCGAGCACTCGCGCTTCGACGACCTGATCGCGCTGTACTTGACGCGCGTGGAAGCAGCGTCGGAGCCGGCGCAGCGGATCCAACTGCTACGCAGCGTGGCGCGCGTCTACGAGAAGGACATCGAGGACAAGGCGCAGGCCTTCGACGCGCTGCTCATCGCGTGGACGCAGGACTTCACCAACGAGGAGACCGCACGCGAGGTCGAGCGCCTGGCGGGTCTGACTCAGCGCTGGAACGAGCTGCTGACCACAGCCAACGAGTCGCTCACCGAGATCGGGGACAGCGACCTGCAGGTGAAGAACGCGATCTGCCTGAAGTGCGCGCGTTGGTACGGCAAGGAAGGGCATCCCGAGTACGCGATTCCCTACTTGCAGCAGGTGCTCGCGAACGATCCGGTCAATCGCCCGGCCATGCGCCAGATGGCGGAGCTCTATCGCCAGACGCAGCAGTGGCAGATCTACTCGCAGGTGCTCAGCAAGCTCGTCGAGATGACGGAGGACCCGGCCGAGAAGGCCGACGTCTACGTCAACATGGGTGAGCTGCAAGAGAACTTCAATCTGCCGGAGCAGGCGATCAAGCACTACCGCGACGCGCTCGAGGCGGTGCCGGCGCATCTCGGGGCGATCAAGGCGCTCGATCGCATGTTCCGCGCCCGCGAGCAGTGGTTCGACTTGGTCGACGTCCTGCGTCGCAAGGTGGGTGCGGTCACCGACCCCGACGAAGTGCTCGCCGCGAAGCTGGAACTCGCCGAGGCTTACGAGGATCGCGTCGCCGACAAGACCAAGGCGATCGAGCATTACCGGCGCGTGCTTGAGGACGACGGGCGCAACTTGCAGGCGCTCAAGGGTCTCGAACGCCTCTACGCGCAGCAGGAGTTGTGGCAGGACCTGCTCGACGTGCTCGAGAAGCAGCTGGACATCGTGGTCAACGACCGCGACCAGGTGCAACTCTTGGTGCGCATCGCCGGCATGTGGGAGGAAGAGTTCCTCAAGCCCGAGAAGGCGGCCGAGCGCCTGGAGCGCGCGGTCGAGGTCGACGCCACGCAGACCGAGGCGCTCACCAGCCTCGCGCGTCTCTACCGTCAGCTGCGCAAGTGGCCGGAGCTCGTCGCGACGTACGAGCGACACATTGATGCCACTCCGGACAAGGCCGACAAGGCCATGCTGTATCAGCAGATTGGCGGCGTTTACCGCGACGAGCTCTCGGACACCGATCGTGCGGTCGAGAGCTTCATGAACGTGACTTCGCTCGACCCAAAGAACGCGCCTGCGTTGCGTTCACTCGGGCAGCTCTACGAGAAGCGCGAAGAGCACAGCATGGCGCTCGACGCCATGGAGAAGCTCACCGAGGTGAGCGAGGACACCGCCGAACGCGTCGCGCTCTTCTTCCGCATGGGCAAGCTCCTCGACAAGGAGCTTGGCGACCGCGTCAGCGCGCTCGATCACTTCCAGAAGGCGGTCGACCTCGACGCGCGTCATCTGCAGGCCCTCGAGGCGATGCGGACGATCCACGTCGAGGAGGGTGACTTCAACGCGGCAGCGCGCGCGCTGGAACGCATCTGCGAGGTCGAGGAGAACGCTCGGCGCAACGCCGAGTTCCGTGTCGAACTCGGCAAGCTCTACGAGCAGAAGCTCGAGGAGCACGAGCGAGCGATCGAGTGTTTCGAGGATGCCTATCGGCGCGATCCTGACAACGCGGAGGCAGCGCTGCCACTGGTGGCGGAGTACACGGGCTCGGAACGCTGGAAGGAAGCCGAGCCGCTCTTGCAGATGCTCGTGCGCACCTCGGCTAACCGCGAGGCCGAAGAACAACACCGGCTCTGGTTCCTGTACGGCCAGTGCGGCGAACAGCTCGGCGACGACGAGACGGCGGTCAAAGCCTACGGCAAGGCGTTCGAGCTGGACGCCCATGATCTGCGCGCGCTGAACGGCCTCGCGGCGGCGCACTACCGCCGCAAGGAGTGGGATAACGCCTTCAAGTTCTACCAGATGGTGCTCGTGCACCATCGGGACGAGCTGGGCGGGGCCGAGACCACCGAGACCTTCTATCGGTTGGGCATCGTCAAGCGCGAGCAGGGTGAGCGCAAGAAGGCGCTCAACATGTTCGACAAGGCGCTGGAAGAAGACGCCATCCACCGGCCGACCTTGGAAGCCTTGGTGTCGCTGTACACCGAGGACAAGGACTTCGAGCAGGTCATTCATTACAAGAAACGCGTGCTCGAGTGCTCGGACGAACCGGCCGAGCGCTTCCAGCTGATCGAGGAGATCGGTGATCTCTGGAACGACCAGCTGAAGAACCCGGCGAAGGCCATCGAGTCCTACGTGGAAGCGGCGGAGCTGCAGTCGAAGAACCACAAGATTCTCCACAAGCTGCTCGTTCTGTACCAATCCACGGGTCAGTGGGAGTTCGCGATCGCGATCATCGATCGCGTGGCGGAGCTCGACCCGCGCGACGAGGCGAAGTCGAAGTACGCTTACACCGTCGGCGTCATCTTCCGCGACGAGCTCAAGGATGCAGAGCGCGCGCTCGAGCGCTTCAACATGGCGCTCGATCTCGATCCCGAGGGCATGCTCAAGTCCTTCGAGGCCATCAACAAGCTGCTCACCCAGCAGAAGGACTGGAAGCAGCTGGAACGCGCGTTCCGCAAGATGCTGCACCGCGTGTCGGGCAAGGGCGACACGGCGCTCGAGTTCAATCTCTGGCACAACCTCGGCGTGATCTACCGCGATCGTCAGAAGAGCGTGGAGGCCTCGGCCGAGGCCTTCGCGATGGCGTCGCGGTTGCAGCCCGAGAACATGCAGGAGCACCAGATCCTGGCTGAGGTGTACTCGTATCTTCCGAACCGGCTGAACGATGCGGTTGCCGAGCATCAGATCCTGCTCAAGAACGATCCGTTCCTCGTCGACTCGTACCGCGCGCTGTACAAGCTGTACTTCGATGCGCGGCACTACGACAAGGCATGGTGCGTCGCGGCCACGCTCAACTTCTTGAAGAAGGCCGACGCCGAGCAGCGGCAGTTCCACGAGCAGTATCGCCCTGAGGGGCCGATTCGCCCGCGCTCTCGCCTCAACAACGAGCGCTGGGTCAAGGACCTGCTGCATCCGGACGAGGACTTCCTCGCTGGCAAGGTATTCGAGGCGATCACCCCGGCCGTGCTGCGCATTCGCGCGCAGCCCGACAAGAAGTGGGCCCTGAACAAGAAAGACCTGATCCCCGACGTGATGAACACGACGGTGTCGTTTGCGCGCACCTTCGGCTTCGTCACGCAGGTGCTCAGCTTGCCGCTGGTGCCGCGCTTGTTCGTGTGCCCCGATCGCCAAGGCGGGCTGGCGTTTGCCACCACGCTGCCGCCGGCTTCGGTTTGCGGCAGCGCGCTGCTCAGCGGACAGAACCCGCTCGACATCATCTTCATCGTGGCCAAGCACCTGAGCTACTACCGTGGCGAGCACTTCATCCGGACCATGTTCCAGACGAAGGACGAACTGAAGCTGGTGCTGGTGGCCGCGATGCACGTGGCCGGCGTGGAGATCACCGATCCGAATGTCGTCGAGTGGGCGCGGCAGATCCGCGCACAGATGCAGCCGGCGGATGTAGAGCTGCTCAACAGCATCACCAAACGTTTCGTGGATGCAGGCGCGCGCACGGATGTGAAGCGCTGGATGCAGTCGGTGGAGCTCACTGCGTGTCGTGCGGGCTTCTTGCTCTGCAACGATCTCGAGATCGCTGCACGCATGGTGCAAGCCGAGCCGCCTATGGGCGCCGTCGACCTGACGCCCAAAGAGAAGGTGCAGGAGCTCGTGCTGTTCAGCGTGTCGGAGCCGTACTTCCGGCTGCGCGAGGCGCTCGGGATCCAGATTCAAGTCAGCTAGGCAGGTGGGTCCGGATCGCGCAACGCGCGTGGTCCGGACGTGACTGCTCAGCCGGCTGTGCTGGAGCGTATGTCGCGCGAGAGGCGCGCGACCAGCCCGGCGAGCCAGCGCGCGCGCAGCAGGGTGACCGCGAGCGCGATGCACTGACCACAGACGAGCACGGCGCTGTCGCTTGCGCCTAGCCACAGTCGCGGCAGCAGCAGGCCGAGAGCGGCCAAGAGCAACGTGCACGCGCCGATCGTGCTGCGCGTCACGACGTGGCGGAGCGTCGTGAAGTGGAGGCCGGCCACGAGCGAAGGCCGCAGGCCCGGTGAACCGAGCGCGAGGCGCGCGCTCGCGACGTCGTGGAACGTGAGGCCGTACAGGCCCAGTGCGATGAACGGCAGGCTCGCCGCGCCGGCGCACAGGTCGCGCAGGCGCTCATCGTGCGTGAAGGCGAGCGCTGCCTGCACGCCGGTGCAAGCGACGACTCCGACCGCCAGCAGCACGCACGGAAACCCGACGCCGGCGATTGCGAGACCCAGCGCGGGTCCGTAGCGCGCTGCGCTGCGCCGCGCGTGCTCTCCCAGTGGAGCTGCGCTTGTCATCGCGCTGAGCCAGAGTTGGCTCAAGAGCGGCGTGAGCACGAGCCACGCGAACGCACTTGCAAGGTAGCCGAGGCCAGCCGCTGATGGCGGCGTGCCAGCGAGGTCGAGCAAGCCGTGGACCAGCGCGAGCGCGTGCGGGGTGGCAGCGGGCAAGCGCGGCGTGCCACTCGCCGCGAGCGCTGGCGCCAGCGCGCACATGGTCTTGGCGAGGTGGACCAGGAAGGTCGCTTGGCCGGCCTGCGCGAAGCGGGCGGACGCGGAGCTCATGGCCCGAGGCCTTGCAGCAACGCTTGCGCGGCGAGCAGCGTCTCCGCGAAGAAGCTGCGGTTGTGGTCGGCGTGCTGACTCGGCTCGTTGGCTTCGGAGAGTGCTGCACGCGCATCGCCCTGCAGCGCGGGTCGCAGCTGCCGTTCGCTGAAGCCGCCGCCGTATTCTCGATCGAATGCGGCGAAGAACGCGCCGAGGGCTGGGTGTCGGAAGCGCTGTTCACGCGCGTAGCGGCCGAGCGCGGCGTCCAAGCGTTGCTGGCCGTGGGCCTTGGCCAGGGCTTCCAGCACCAGTGCGGGTCGCAGGTAGACGGCGCGCGCCAGCTCTTCGTAGCGGTAGGCGTGGGCTGGCAGGAGCGACGACGGAACGGGCTCAGCAGAACGCTGGTACAGCATCCGCGTGACGTCGAACGGGTCGAGCGGCGGCGGACATCGCGCAAAGAGGCTGGGCGGTGCGGCGTAGAGCTGACGCAGCAGGCTGAGCGTGGCCCACTGCGCGAGGCCTTCGTCCAGCATCGGGTAGGCGACCTCGTTGTTCGCGATCATGCCCGAAAACCACTGGTGCGCGAGCTCGTGGGCGGCCACGAGATCATGGCGCGGATCGGGTAGGGCGGCAGGGACGGTCCACCACGGCCCCGCCGAAACGAAGAAGGTCGGGTACTCCATACCCGCGGCGGCCTGTGCATCGGCCGGCGGGATGATCACCGTCAGGGTGTCATACGGGTAGGGTCCGAAGCGCGTGCCGTAAGTAGCGAGGCCTGCTCGCACGACGCGCAGCTGCCGCGCGGATGCGGCTGCGTAGCCGCGCGGCGAAAGCACGCTCACGTGCACACCATGCTCTAGGCTCTGCAGGCGCTCGAAGTATGGGTAGGCAGCGAAAGCAACGTCGTGCACGGCTCGCGCGCGAAACTCGTCGGTGCGCAGCGCGCCGTGCACGCGGCTCGCGACGGCTGTGCCGGTGCCACCGACCACGTACGCGCGCGGCACGCTGAGCGACACGCGATAGTCCGCGAAGTCGGCGTAGAACTCGCCGAGGCCGTGGTATGGGAAGCTCGCCCACTGGCCATCCTCTTCGAGCCGCGCGAGCTTCGGAAACCACTGCGCGATCAAGTGGAAGTCCGAAGCGAAACCGCTGCGCGCCACGAGCGCTGGCAGCTGTGCGACGAAGCGCAGCTGCACGTGCAGCACGGCGCCTGGCGCAAGCTCGCGGCGCAGTGGTACGCGCAGCTGCGTGCGGTCGCCAGCGATCAGCTCGGGTTCCGAGCGAGCGAGCAGATTGCTCTCACCTTCGATGACCAATTCGGTGATCGAGATACCGCCGCGTTGGCCGAGTGGCTCGCCGCGCAGCTGCGCGCCGCCTTCGCGCATGAACACGCTGTTGGCGTCGCGAAACGCGTTCAGGTAGAGGTGGAAGTAGAGTTCGTGCAGCGGCGTCGGCGAGTGGTTCGTGAAGACGATGTGCTCGCTTGCGGTGAGCGTGTGGGTGCGCGGGTCGAGCGTGGCTTCGATTTCGTAGCGCTGGTCCACGGCTGGCAGCTCGCCACGCTGCGCGCGTGCGGAGGCAGTGGTCAGCACGACCAGCAGGAGCGGCAGGCGCAGCAGGCAGCAGCGAGCGGCAGACATCGCCTGCCAGCCTACCCAAAGCAGCCCGCCGCGGGCACGCCCACCGTCTCGCCGCGTGCTATCTGTTCGCGACCTCCATGGCAGGGCTTTCCTACAGCGGCGGCTCCGAAGGCATCCAGATCGTGCTGCGCACGCGCGCCGACACGCGTCGCCTCGGGGGGCTCTTGGCGTGTTGTCTGCGGCCCGGGGATCTCGTCGTGCTGGAAGGGGACCTTGGCGCGGGCAAGACCTTCCTGGTGCGTGCGATCGCGCGCGCGCTCGGCGTGCCCGCCAGCGTTCCGGTGACCAGCCCCACCTTCGAGCTGGTGCACGAGCTACCGGGGCGGGTCCCGATCGTGCACGCCGATCTGTATCGGTTGGCCGACTCGGACTCGCTGGAGGAGCTGGGCCTGGGCAGTCGGATCGGGGCCGATGCCGTGGTGTTGGTAGAGTGGGGCGATCGTTTCGCTGCGCACCTTGGGCAAGAGGGGCTGTGGCTCGCGCTGGCGCTCGCCGATGAGCGCGGCCGCACCTGCACGCTCACCCCGAAGGGCCCTGCGGGCCACGCCCTGCTCGCGCGCCTGTCTGCGCTGCTTTCCCAGCGTTCTCGCGAGCCGGGCACGCGCTGCTGACGGCTTCGGCTTGCTCCTTTCGGCCGGCTCTGGTAGCACGACGCCGCCCCATGCCCCGCCGCGATGACATCCACCGCATCTTGCTGATCGGCTCGGGTCCCATCGTCATCGGTCAGGCCTGCGAGTTCGATTACTCCGGCACGCAGGGTGCGAAGGCGTTGCGCCAGGAAGGCTATGAAGTCGTCCTGGTGAATTCGAACCCGGCCACCGTCATGACGGATCCGGAGTTCGCACATCGAACCTACATCGAGCCGCTCGATGTGCCCGTGCTCGAGGCCATCATCGCGCGCGAGAAGCCCGATGCCCTGCTGCCAACGCTCGGCGGCCAGACCGCGCTGAACTTGGCGTTGAAGCTCGCCAAGGCGGGCGTGCTCGAGAAATACGGCGTGGAGCTGATCGGTGCGAGCGTCGAGGCCATCAACAAGGCCGAGGATCGCGCGCTCTTCAACGCCGCCATGGCGAAGATCGGCCTGTCGGTGGCGCGCTCGTTCGTGGCCCGCACGCTGGAAGACGCCAATGCCGCGGCGAAGCAGCTCGGCTTTCCGGTGGTGCTGCGCCCTTCGTTCACGCTCGGCGGCTCGGGTGGCGGTATCGCGCGCGACCAAACCCAGTTCGATGCGGCGATTCGCTGGGCGTTCTCGCAAAGCCCAACGCACGAGTGCCTGATCGAAGAGAGCTTGCTCGGCTGGAAAGAATACGAGTTCGAGGTGATCCGCGACCGCGCGGATAACTTCGCCGTGATCTGCAGCATCGAGAACTTCGATCCGATGGGCGTGCACACGGGCGACTCGATCACCGTCGCGCCCGCCATGACGCTGACCGACAAGGAATACCAGCGGCTGCGCGACGCCTCGCGCGCCGTCATCACGGAGATCGGCGTCGACACCGGCGGCTCGAACATCCAGTTCGCGGTGAATCCCAAGGACGGCCGCGTCATCGTGATCGAGATGAACCCGCGGGTGTCGCGCTCCAGCGCGCTCGCGTCGAAGGCCACCGGTTACGCCATCGCCAAGATCGCGGCCAAGCTCGCGGTCGGCTATCGGCTCGACGAGCTGCGCAACGACGTCACCGGTACGAGCGCTGCGTTCGAGCCAGCCATCGACTACGTGGTCACGAAGATCCCGCGCTTCGCGTTCGAGAAATTTGCCGGTGCCGATCAGCGGTTGACCACGCAGATGAAGTCGGTCGGCGAGGTCATGGCGATCGGGCGCACCTTCAAGCAGTCGTTGCTGAAGGCCTGCCGCTCGCTCGAGACCGGTCGCGACGGTCTGCCTTCGCTCGTGCAGAAGGTCGACTACGTCAGGCTTGCCGAGCTGCTGGGCAAACCCAACCCCGACGGCAGCATCACGGCGAGCCCGCCGCGTCGCGATGACACGGTTCCTCTGGCAGATCCTGCCACCCTGAAGGCCGCGCTGTTGGAGATCATCAAGACGCCGCTGGGCGATCGGCTCTGGTACATCTTCGATGCGCTGCGCCTGGGCGCCACGGCCGCCGAGGTCTGTGCGGCGACCGCCATCGACCCGTGGTTCGTGGATCAGCTGGTCGAGCTGCTGGATGAAGAGCGCGCGCTGTGTGCGATCGGCGAGAGCGGCGGCAAGCTCAACGAGGCTGCGCTACGCCACGCCAAGACGCTCGGCTTCGCGGATTCGGCGATTGCGACCTTCACGCAAACGACGGCGGCCGACGTGCGCGCGTTGCGCAAGCAGCTCGACGTGGTGCCCGTGTACGCACGCGTCGACAGCTGCGCCGCCGAGTTCAAGGCGCTGACACCGTACCAGTACTCCACCTGGGGGCAGGTGACCGAAGCCGAGCCCACCAAGCGCAAGAAGGTGATGATCCTCGGTGGCGGTCCCAACCGCATCGGCCAGGGCATCGAGTTCGACTACTGCTGCGTCCACGCGTCGTTTGCGCTGCGCGAGCTCGGGATCGAGACCATCATGGTCAACTGCAATCCCGAGACGGTCTCGACCGACTACGACACGAGCGACCGCCTGTACTTCGAGCCGCTCACGTTCGAGGATGTGATGAGCATCGTGGACGTCGAGCAGCCGGACGCCGTGATCGTGCAGTTCGGCGGGCAGACGCCGCTCAAGCTGGCCGTGCCGCTGGCGCGTGCGGGCGTCAAGCTGCTTGGCACGCAGGCCGATGCTATCGATCGCGCCGAGGATCGCGAGAAGTTCGAGGCACTGCTGGAGAAGCTGCATCTGCGCCGGCCGCGCGGCGTGATCGCGCACGGCATCGACGAGGCCAAGCACGAGGCCGAGCGCCTGGGTTTCCCGGTCGTGGTGCGCCCGAGCTACGTGCTCGGTGGTCGCGCCATGGAAGTGGTGCGCTCGCGTCCCGATCTCGAGCGCTACATGCGGATCGCCTTCGAGGCCATCGAGGACTCGGAGCGCCCCACGATCCTGATCGACGAGTACCTGGAAGACGCCATCGAAGTCGACGTGGACTGCGTGTGCGACGGCAAGGTCGCGGTGATCGGCGGCGTACTGCAGCACGTCGAAGAGGCCGGCGTGCACTCGGGGGACTCCACGATGTGCCTGCCTCCGCACGCGCTACCGCCCGAGGTGCTCGCCAGCATCCACTCGGCCACGCGAGCGCTCGCCATGGAGCTGGGCGTGGTCGGCCTCATGAACGTGCAGTTCGCCGTGCGCGGCTCGGCCGTCTACATCATCGAGGTCAATCCGCGCGCCTCGCGCACGGTGCCCTTCGTGAGCAAGAGCATTGGCGTGCCGCTCGCGAAGATCGCCACAAAGGTGATGGCGGGCATGTCCCTGGACGAGCTGGGCCTCGGCCGCGAGATTGTGCCGCAGCACTACGCGGTGAAGGAGTCCGTGTTCCCGTTCGTGAAGTTTCCGGGCGTGGACATCCTGCTCGGCCCGGAGATGCGGTCGACGGGCGAGGTCATGGGCCTGGGCGCGAGCTTCGCGGAGGCCTTCGGCAAGGCGATGCTGGCGGCGGGCAACCGCTTGCCCACCGAGGGCACCGTGTTCATCAGCGTGCGCGACGAGGACAAGCCGGGCGTGGCCGATACGGCGCTGCGGCTCTCGCGCCTGGGCTTCCAGATCGTCGCGACCCGCGGCACCGCCGAGGTGCTGGCGCGGGCCGGCGTGCGCGCGCAGCTGGTGAACAAGGTCACGGACGGCTCGCCGCACTGCGTCGACATGATCAAGGAAGGCCGCATCCAGCTTGTGATCAACACGACCTCGGGGGAGCAGGCCATCAAGGACAGCTACTCGATTCGCCGGCAGACCTTGCTCGCGGGCGTGGCTTACTTCACGACAATGGCCGCTGCCGCGGCCGCTGCGGCGGCGATCGAGGACGCGCTCGACCGGCCGCTTTCCGTGTGCTCGCTGCAGGAGTATCATGCCTCGCTGCGAGAACGGCTGGCCCGTCGTGGCAGCAAGCTCGCGTGAGCGTGGGCGTCGGGTTAGCTTAGTGGCGCAGTCGGCGCAGGGGCGTCGGCGCAGTGGGAGAGCCGTCGATGGACCGTTATCCGATGACGCCCGAGGGGCATGAGGCGCTCAGCGTCGAGCTGAAGCAGCTGACGAGCGTGGAGCGGCCGCGGATCTCGAAAGAGATCGGTGTGGCGCGCGATCACGGCGACCTGAAAGAGAACGCGGAGTACCACGCGGCCAAGGAGCGCCAGGGCCACATCGAGGCCCGCATCTCGCACCTCGAGGGCATGCTCTCGAGGGCCGAGGTGATCCATCCGAGCCAGCTCTCGGGCGCCAAGGTGAAGTTCGGCGCCTACGTGACGCTCGAAGATGTGCAGAGCGGCGAGATGAAGCGCTACCGCATCGTGGGTGCCGAAGAGGCCGACGTCTCCAAGGGCAAGATCTCGGTCACCTCGCCGGTCTCGCGCGCGTTGATCAATCACGAGGTCGGCGACGAGGTGAAGGTCACCGCGCCCGGCGGCACGCGCACCTACGAGATCGCAGAGATCACGTGGAAATGATGGGCGCGGGGGGCTGGCAGCCATGAGCTTCACCACGACACGTCTGCCGATGGGCGACGGCACCGAGCTTGCCGTCTACGCTTGGGCCACCACGGTACAGCCCAAGGCCGTGGTGCAGATCGCACACGGCATGTCGGAACATGCCACTCGCTACGACCATGTAGCCCGTGCGCTGGTGGATGCAGGCTACGCCGTCTACGCCGACGACCACCGCGGCCACGGCCTTACCGCCAAGTCGCCTGACGACCTCGGTTTCTTCGCGGATGAAGGCGGCTGGGCCAAGGTCGTCGACGACCTCTACCGCGTCAATCGACACATCGCGCAGGCGCATCCCGGCGTGCCGATCGTGCTGCTCGGCCACAGCATGGGATCGTTTCTGGCCCAGGACTATCTGTGCACGCACGGCGACACGTTGGCTGCGGCGGTGCTCTCCGGCACCAACAGCGGCGGTGCCGGCCTGGCCCGGCTCGCGCTAGCCATCGCGCGCCTGGAGCGCTGGCGCATCGGGCCGCGCGGCCGCAGCAAGTTGCTCGACATCTTGACCAAGGGCGATTTCAACCGCCGCTTCAAGCCCAACCGCACCACGGCCGACTGGCTTTCCCGCGATCCCGCCGAGGTCGACAAGTACATGGCCGACCCGCTGTGCGGCTTCATGTTCACGGTTCAAGGCTGGATCGACCTGCTCGGTGGCGTCGTGCGCATCGACGAGCCACTCAACCAGGCGCGAGTGCCGAAGCAGCTGCCAATCTACGTGTTCAGCGGCGCCGAGGACCCCGTCGGTGGCGCAGGCAAGGGCGTCGTGACGATGGTCAAGGCGTACCAGCGCGCGGGACTGTCGCGCGTGTCGTCCAAGCTCTATCCGGGCGGGCGTCACGAGATGGTCAACGAGACCAACAAGGCCGAGGTCATCGCCGACCTGATCGCCTGGCTGGACGCGAAGGTCGGCGCAGCGCGCTGAGGCCTGCGTAGATCGCGACGGAGGCGGGCCACGCTGCGCTTGGGGACTGCGGCGCAGCCGGCCTTGCGGCCGTTGCGAGTGCGCTCCACGATGCCGGTCGTTCGCCGCCTCGGGCCTGCCATGCCGCAAACTCCACAACAACTCTTGCTGCTTCTGCAAGAATGCATGCTGGCGAAAGACGCGCTTGCGCTGCGCGCGGGGCTCGTCGCGCAGTTGCGGGAGGTTGCGCTGCAGGCGCCGAACGAGGCGGCGTTGTTCACGCGCACCGTCGGTGACCTCGAGGCGGCAACCGACGCAACAGGGGTGAAGCTGCTGGCTGCGCGAGCCTTGCGTGAGCTAATGCAGCGGGCCTCCGCGCTGCAAGCCGAGGCCGCGCCCGAGCCGGTGGACCGGCGCGCCGAGCGAAACGAGCGCAAGCGTCTGCGAGCGGCGCGCACTCAGAGCCGCGCGCTGGCGGAGCACCGCAGCGCACCCGCGCGGCCGGCCGAGCAGCCGGTGGAAACGCTCGGTGGCATCGGGCCGAGCCTCGGCCAGCACCTGCGCGCGCGCGGCCTGCACACGCTTTCGGACCTGATGTGGCTCTTGCCGCTCGCGTACGACGACCAGCGGGTCGTGACCCCGCTGGCTGAGCTCGTCGTCGGCCAGCGACAGGTGACAGAGGGCATCGTTTTCGGCGCACGTGGTGGTGCGCGCGGGCGCGGCTCGCGCATGGCCGACGTGGTGCTGGAAGCGCCGCAGCAGGAGGGCTCGGCGGTGGCTGCGCTGCACCTTTTGTGGTTTCGTGCGCCGCCGGGCTTGCTCGCGCGCTTCACGCCCGGCACGCGCTACCGCGTCTGTGGTGTGGTCGAGGAATTTCGCGGCCGCAAGCAGATGACCCACCCCGAGACGCAGCTGTTGGCGGCCAACGAAAGCGCGCAGCCCCGTGGCGTGGTGCCGCGCTACCCGAGCGTGCCGGGCGTGCCACCACGACGCCTCGCGGGCTTCGTGCGTGCCGCGCTGTCGCGTGCGCTGTCGGAAGTGGACGAGGCCATCCCGCTGGCGCTGCAACGGCAGCTGGGCCTCGGCTCGCTCGCTGCGGCCTTGCGCGCCCTGCACGAGCCACCTCACGGTCTGACGGACGCCGAGTTGCTGCTGTGGAACAGCGCGCGCACTGCGCATCACGAGCGCCTGGCTTTTGAAGAGTTTTTCGTGCTGGAGTTGGCGTTGTTCCGGCGCAGGGTCGAGGACCAGGGCGTGCATGCGCAGGCGCTGCATCCGCAGACCAACCCGATCGCACGCGCGCGCGAGGCACTTGGGTTCGACCTCACCGCGGCGCAGCAGCGCGTCGTCCGTGAAATCGCCGCCAACCTAGAGAGCGAGCAACCGATGCGCCGGCTGCTCCAAGGCGACGTGGGCAGCGGCAAGACCGCGGTGGCGATGCTGGCGGCGGCGCAGTGCGTGGCCGCCGGCGCACAGGTCGCGTTCATGGCGCCGACCGAAGTGCTCGCGGAACAACACTTTCGATCGCTTGCGCCGGTGGCCAAGGCGCTCGGTATGCGAGCTGCGCTGGTCCTGGGCGGTGCGCGCGCCTCGCACCGACGCAAGACTCGCAAGTCGCTCGAGGACGGTACGATCGATCTGGCCGTGGGCACCCACGCGCTGCTCTCCGAGGGCGTGCGCTTTGCGCGGTTGCGGCTGGTGGTGGTCGACGAGCAACATCGCTTCGGCGTGGGACAACGGCTCCGCTTGGTCGACAAGGGCGAGGGCGCGGTGGCTCCGCACTTGCTCGTGATGACGGCCACGCCGATCCCGCGGACCTTGACGCTCGCGCTGCACGGCGACCTCGAGACCAGTGTGCTCGACGAGCTCCCGGCAGGTCGTGTGGCGCCGGTCACGCGTGCGTACACGCTGGACGAGCGCGAGCGTGCTCTCGGGCAGCTCGAGCGCGGCCTGTCGGCAGGCGGACAAGCCTACGTGGTGTGCCCGGCGATCGAGGACTCCGACGAGACCGAGCTGCGCTCGGCCGAGCAAACTCACTCCGAGCTCTCGCAGCGCTTCGCTGAATACGGTGTCGACTTGCTTCACGGCAGGCTCTCGGCCGAGGCCAAGCAAGCTGCGATGGAGCGCTTCGTCTCGGGGCAGAGCCGGGTGCTGGTCGCCACCACGATCATCGAGGTGGGCATCGACGTGCCACGCGCCAACGTCATGCTGATCGAGCACGCCGAGCGCTTCGGCTTGGCGCAGCTGCATCAGCTGCGTGGCCGCGTGGGGCGCGGCGGCCAGCGCAGCGCGTGCCTGCTCGTGCACGAGGCCGCCAGCGAGGAATCGCGCGCGCGAATCCAGGTGATGTGCGAGACGACGGACGGTTTTCGGATCGCGGAGGAAGACCTGCGCCTGCGCGGTCCGGGCGAGATCTTCGGACACCGCCAGTCGGGTCTGCCGGGCTTCCGCTTCGGAGACCTGCGGCGTGACGCGCCCTTGCTTGCGGGAGCCAGAGCCGCCGCGCAGGAGCTCATCGCCGTCGATCCGGAGCTCGTGCGCGAGGAGCACGCAGGCGCCAGAGCGGTGCTTGAGCGCTGGCAGAGCGGCAGCCGCCGCGTTGTGAAAGAAGAGGCGGGTTGATGCGAGGGCTCGCACAGGCGCTGTCCGTAATCATCGTGCGAGGGGCCACCTTCGGCGCCGTCGTCGGTTGCCTCGAAGCAGGCTTGGTCGTCGGCGTCGACGGCCATCTCTTCCTCACGGGCATGGAGCTGGCGCGCTTCGCGCTGCTGGCGGTGTTCGCGAACGTGTCGGTCGTGGTTGCGCTTGCACTGGTTCAGCAGGTGGCACTCACCGCGCTGGTGCGTGCGCGCCGGCTGTCCGCGCACGATGGGCTGCACGGCTCGGTGCTCCTGGCAACCACGCTCGTCGCTCTGCCTGCCTGCGCATGGGTGTTGTGGGCTCTCAGCCAGGGCCGCCGCGTCCGCGATTTGCCCGCTCGGCCGTGGCTCGTGCTGGGGTTCGCACTCGCCGCGTCGCTGCTGCTGTCACGCGTGGTGCGTCTCGTCGCGGAGCGTGCCGCGAGGCCGCGGCCCGCCGCACAATCACTCATGGTTGGCGTCCTGGCTGCAGCCTGCGTCCTCGCTCTGCTCGCCGATTCGCTCGTGCTGCGCCGGCTCTATCCAGCGTTCCACCTGTCGCTTGCGCTCTCGGTCTGGCTCTTGGTCTCTGCGCTGTCGGTTCTGTGCACCTGGCCGAGGGCCGGCCTTCGCGGGCTACCATGGCTCGGCGCGGCCGCCCTGGCCTGTGCGCTGTGCGCACCGTTTGCTCTGCGAGGCCTCGCCGACGCACCCAATGCACGTTTTGCCGTCGAGCTCGCTGCGCCGCTCACCGGCAAGCTGCTGCGATCGTTTGCGGTGGTGCAGGTGGCGCCGACGCGTGTTGGAACCACTGCCAGGTCGCAGCAGGCTGGCCTCGAAGCTCCCGCCGGGCCGAGCCTCGATCTGCGCGGCCAGGACATCTTGCTCATCACGATCGACGCGCTGCGCGCCGACCGCCTGCAAGCCTACGGCGGGCACGGTCTCACGCCGGCGCTCGACGAGCTCGCACGGCAATCAGTGGTGTTCTCGCGTGCCTACACCTCGACGCCGCACACCTCGTACGCGATTGGCTCGTTGCTGACCGGCAAGTACCTGCGGCCGGTGCTCTCGCTCCCCAACGCGCCTTCAGAACATGCGACGTTGCCTCGCCTGCTGCGTCGCTACGGCTACCGCACCGCGGCGTTCTATCCGCCTGCGATCTTCTTCGTCGACAAGGAGCGCTTCCAGAGCTTGCAGGCCGACCACTTCGGCTTCGAGTACGTGAAGGAGATGTTCGCGCCGGCAGACCAGCGCGTCGAACAGATCGAGCGCTATCTCGATCAGAGCGAGCCAGGCCATCCGCTCTTCGTGTGGGTGCACTTGTTCGAGCCGCACGAGCCCTACGAGCCTCCGGCCGCGTTTCGGCGCGGCGATGAGCTCGTCGACCTCTACGATGGCGAGGTCGCGGCTGCCGACGCCTCCGCGGGCAAGTTGGTCGAGCTGTTCCGCCAGCGCAGGCCCAGCTCCACGGTCATCGTCACGGCGGACCATGGCGAGGAGTTTGCCGACCACGGCGGCTATCATCACGGCACGACGGTCTTCGAAGAACAGGTGCACGTGCCGCTCTTGTGGTCGTCGGCTGGCAAGACGAGCGCCCGTGTGGTTGATGCCGCGGTCGAGCACGTGGACGTCGCCACCACGCTGCTGGCAGCCCTGGCCATCCCGCGCGACGCACGCATGCGCGGCGACGACCTCGGTCGCTTGATGCTGGGCGATACGCGGGCGGCACGCACGCGCGCTTTCGCATCGACCGACGAGCTGCAGATGTGGACCGACGGACGCTGGAAGGTGCTGTGCGATCAGCGCTCGCAGGGCTGCCGGCTCTTCGACCTGCTCGTCGACCCCACCGAGCAGCGCGACGTCTCCACGGCGCAGCCGGCCGTCTTCAGCGCACTGCGCGGCGAGCTGATCGACTTCGTCTCCACGCTTCCTCAGGTCGAGGCCGTGGCCATGGAGGGCGGCGGCGGCTGGCCCAAGGCGCTGGCGCGCGCGCGGCTCGGCGACGTGTCGGTGGGGCCAGAGCTTCTGGGCCTGCTCGGTTCCGATCGATCCCAGGTGCGCGCCGAGGCGCTGCGCGCGATCGCCGCGCTCCACGTGGCTTCCGCCGCACGCCTGGTTGCGACGTTGCGCGCCAGCGATCCGGACGCCGGCGTGCGCGATGAAGCTGCGTTGACGGCGCTCGCGCTGGGCGATGACTCGGCGCGCGCTCAGGTCCGCGACGTTCTACAACGCCACGTTGCAGAACCCGAGGCCAACTCCGCGCTCGCGCGCCGTGCCGCGCTGCTCTGTGACCCCGCGGCGGAACCCCCTGCGCTCGCGGTGCTGGTCGCGCTCGCGGCGGACGAGCGGGCAGATGAGGTCCTGCGCATCGCTGCCGTGCGCCTTTTGGGCAAGAGCCGCGCGCAGTCGGCTGTTGCGGGTCTCATCCCCGTGCTCTGCGACGTGCGTGTGCGGGGCGTCGTGGCGCGTGCGCTTGGCGAGATCGGTGGCCGGCTGGCCGCGGACGCCGTGGCGGGCGCCTTCGAGCAGGAGCGCTATCCAGAGGCGCGAGCCGCCGAAGCCGCGGCGCTGTTTCGGCTGCACGATCCGCGAGCGAGCAGGCTCGTGCTGCGTTTGCTGGGCACGGAGACCGGCGTGCCGGGCGGTCTCTTGCAACTGCTCGACGCCGGCACCGCACCGATGGGCTCCGGCGGCGTCGTGTTCGATCTACGCGGCGGCAAGGCAACCGGCGATCAGGCAGTCGCTGCGTCGCGACCTGCCGGTCTCGCTGGCTCGTGGTCGTGCGAACGCGCGCGCGGCTGCAGCCCCACCGCAGACGACGCGTCCCTGCGGCTTCCCGAGCTCCGTCTTTCAGCTGGGTCGGCGCGCGTGGTCGTCGACGTGGCCGCTGCGGAAACGCAGCGCTGGCTCGAGGTCTTAGGCGTCAGGCACAAGCTCGCGCCCGGCGCGACCTCGCTCGGCATGAACGTGGCGCTCGCGGTCGGCGCGCGCAGCCTCGGAGTGCGCGCGAGCCCCGGCACCTACCTGCTCGCGCTGGGCATCCTGCGACGCAGCGCCGACATCCCACCGCCTGCGCCCAAGGCCTTCGATGCCGGCGTCGATCCGCGTCGTTAGTTGGGCTCCGAGCCCGCGTTCGTCAGCAGTCCCTTGCGGTGAGCCTCGCCCAGCGCGACGACGACCTCGGCCGGCACGCCGATGAACGCTTCGTCCAGGCGGTTCTGCTCGCCGTCCTGGTGTTTGACGACGAGTGTACGCGACTCGTAAGCCCCTTGTAGGATCGACCACGCGGTGCGCGTCTCGATGCCGAGGCTCTTCACCTCCGGCCAGCGCAGCCGGTGGATGCCAGCGCGCGTCCGCACCAGGAGCTCGGCCGCCGTCAGCAGCATCGCTACGCCCTTGCGTTGCGCCAGATTTCTGCGCGTCAGCAGGATCCAGCTCGCGGGCAGGGCGAGCATGCCGAGCCACAGCCACGCGGGTGCTCCATGCGACAGCGCCGCACGCGCGCTCGCCGGCAGCCGCAAGAAGCCATCGAGCAGCGCGAACCCGAGCAGCAAGCTCGCGTAGGGGCCACGCTGCAACCAGGCGCTGCCCTGTGGGATCACCGCGACTCCGTCGGGGCGTGCACCGGCTGCCACGCTGTCCCAGAGCTTGCTCGCGAGCTCCGCGGGCTCGGGGTAGGTCGGGCTTTCGGGAGCGTCGCGCGGCCCGAGCCAGCGCATCAGGCGTTCCGCGAGCACGCCAGGCGTGCGTTCGAAGATCGGCGGCAGCGCCAGAAACAGCCGGCCGCTTTGCGGGCGGGTCACCACGTAGACCTCGGCCCAACGGCGGCCAGCCCGCTGTCGCCATTGGCCACGCTCGCGCACGTCCACGACCTCCGACCGCGGCACCACCACGTCACCCGAGGGCGTTCGCAAGAGCAGCCCCTCTGCGGCGATCGCCAGGCCGTAGCGCGACAGCGCCAGGCGCACCCGCAGCCGCTTCGCCAGCGACGCCAGCAACGCGACCGCGCGCACCGTCAGGGCCAGCGCAAGCAGTCGCAAGAGCAGGGCGAGCGGGTCCAGAGGCGCGTGGGTCTGGGTCTCGCGCAGCACCGCGGCCGACCAAACGAAGCCGGCGAGCAACGGCGCAAGGCTCGCGCGGATGCCCGCGGCATCGAGGATGGGCGGCGCGTACCGCTCCGCCACCTCCACTTCGGCGTCGTCGCCTGTGCGGCTTCGTCCCTCGAGCGCTGCTTCGGCCGCTTGGATCCAGTGCGCCATATGATCAGCGCGCGGTGTAACTCAGAGCGCGGTCGGTGCACAGCGGCACTTGCTTCGAGCCCCTCGATCAGCCTCGCAAGTGTCGGTTGCGCGCCGGCAGCGCGTGAGCCCGTCGACGTCCTGCGCTACGCCCAGCGCGTCAGGGCACGTAGCGCAGCCGGCGCAGGACTGGCCCGCGCTGGACCTCGACGAGCTGGCCGCTCGGTCCACCCAGCCGCAGCATGCCGCGCGCCTGCGCTGCAGAACGCACCGGCTCGCCTTCGACGCGGAGCAACAGGTCGCCGGCGCGTAGCCCGGCGCGCGCAGCGGCCGAGCTCGCCGGCACGCTGTCGACCACCACGGTGTTGTTGCGGTAGCGCAGGCCAAGCACCTGGGCGTTGCTGTCGCTGCCCGCTGCGTCGCCGGTCTCCGGCGTCGGCGTGCCGTCCACGAGCTCGGGCAATCGCAGCACCAGACCGGGTGTTTCCTGGCGCGCGTACACGCGTACGGGGGCTGCCAGCTGTGCCTCGCCACCTTGCGCATGCCGGGCGCGTACGACGCTGTTGCCGGGCGCGAGGTCGCCCAACACGAAGTGCCCTTGGTGATCCGTGCGCGTCGCCTTTGCCCACTGCGCTGGCTCGCCCGCTGCGACCTCGGCGTTCCAGACCGGCACGCCACGACGGTCCACGACATCGCCGCTCGCGCTGGCTGCGGGCACCAGCACGAAGGCTTCCGGGGCATGCTCGGCGCCGCCCTCGCCAGACGTCCGGACGGGCACGGAACGGGTCTGGGCGAGAAAACCGGTCGCATCCACGTCTACCGTGTAGTTGCCGTCACTTACGTGTTGAAACTCGAACAATCCTTCGGCGTCGCTGCGGGTCGTGAGTGGCACCTTGAGCCAGGGCGCCGACAGCTTGATGCGAGCGCGCGGCAGGGCTTCGTTCTGGTCGCCGTCGAGGACCGCGCCGTGCAGCTCCGCGCCGGCCTGCAGCTCGATCACCACGGGCTGATCCGTCGAGCTCACGTGGGTTGGTTTGCTGGGTGCGTACTGCGGCTGATCCGCGCTCACGCCATATGGAGGCTCGGGCAGACCGGTCACCTCGAAGCCACCGTCCGCGCCCGACAAGACCGTGAGCGCGAAGGGGGTGCGGGCCGCGAGCGCATGCACGTTGACGGTGGCGCTCTCCACCGCTCGCCCGCGCTCGTCGACCACGCGGCCGCGCAGCGTGCGGGTGTCGCTGTCGAGCACCAGCGTGAGCGTGCTCGTCTCGTGAGCGCGCGCAACCACCTGACCGCGCACAGGGGGCAGCCCATAGGGATACGCCGTGACATGGGCCGATCCGACGACCGCGTCGAAGTGGAAGCTCCCATCGCGAGTGCTCAGCACCGACCGCGGCCCGCCGCCTGTCTCGCTCACGAGTTCCACGCGCACCCGCGCGATCGGTTGCTCGTGCGGATCGAGCAAGCGCCCGTCGATCGACCCGCCGCGCGACAGCCGCACCACGACCTCGCTCGGGTGCTCGCCGGAGTGCAGCGCGACGGGCACCTCGCTGCCGGCAGCGAAGCCCACGTGACTCGCGCTGACTCGAAGGGCGCCCGGCGGGACGCCTTGGAGCTGGAATCCGCCCTGCGCATCGCTCCGGAACGAGCCGTCGGCGCCATCCTTTGTGGCGAGGGCGTGCTCGCCCGCGGGGCCGGCCAGCGGGATCGCCGGGATGCCTCCACGCATCACACCGAGGTTGTCGCCCGCGGTCGCGCTCTGAGTCGCGGTGGCCGCGGGCGCCGCTGCACTCCAGGTCGAGCTGGCGCTGAGGTCGACCGGCGCGCCCGTGACACTGGTGCCGCGCACCTCGAGCACGGCGTTCGCCACGGGCTCACCGTCTTCGTCGACGACGTGCCCGGAGATCTGGCCTGCGCGCAGCAGTGCGACCTGCAGCGCCTGGACCGGTGGCTTTGCCCAGCTGTCGAAGGCCACGTAGCCGGGTGCCCGCACCGCCAGACGCTGCGTCACGGGCCGCAGCCCGCTGACCCCAAAGCTGCCTGCGGCGTTGCTCTGCGCAGCATGCGGCGTGGCGCTCAGACCGTCCTCTTGCACCTGGACCGTGGCATCCACGACGCCACCGCCTGTCTCGGCGTCGTAGACGCGCCCCCGCAGCGTCACCGCGGGCTGTAGGTGCAGCTCGACCCGCACCTCTGCGCCCGGGTCGACCGAGAGTCCCTCGAGCGGCTCAGCGACTGCTGTCTCTTGGTCCGCGCGCAGCTCGTAGACGCCTTCAGGCAGCGGGTCGAAGCGGAACCGGCCGGTCTCGTCGGTCGTGGCTCGTCGAGGCGGCCACACTCCGCTGCCCGCGATCGCCACCGAGGCGTTCGGTGCGGGTTGGCCCTTGCCATCCAGGACCCGCCCGCTGACCGCTGCCGTGCGCTGAAGGATGACAGTGACTGGCTCCAGTGTTGGCGCGGAGAGCTGCCGCAGCACCGTCCGCGTATGCAGCTCATGGGATACGTCCAGCGTGACGAATCCAGCGGGCGTCGTATCGATCGAGAATCTTCCCGCGTCGTCCGTGGTGCTCTCCCAGACTCCCTCGGCGTCGTGCGCGCTGCTTGTATCGTTGGCGATCTGGGCGCGGACCACTGCGCCCTTCAAGGGCTTGCCTGTCTCATCGCGCACCGCTCCCCGAACCGGTGCCGCCCAAGCGAGCTGGATGCGGTAGCGTGCTGCACGGGGTTGAGCGACGGCGCTTGCCCGCGCGAATCCACGGCGGTCGACCCTGACGCGCATGGGCTCGCTTGGGCAGTCCGCGAGCTCGACGCGTCCGGCGTGATCCGAGTCAGCCTGCCGGTGGAAGCTATTGCCGGCGCTGACTGCGACGTGGGCTCCCGTCACGGGGCGCCCCTCCGGGTCAACCAGCAACACCAAAAGGCGCCCGAGCCGCATCGGATCGCTGCCGCCGCCGCGGGCTGCCATAGCCTCCGGCGCTGGCTCCGAGGCGTGTCGTGAAAGCAGCGCTGCGGCGGCGACCGCCAGCGCGGCCACACTCCATGCGGCGACGCGTCGTGCGGTGGCTCTGGGTCGTGGGTCCGGCATCGCGGGCACAGCGTACGCTGCGGCGCGTCAAGGTTGCCACCGGGCTCGCGCAGTGCTACACGCTGCGCCTCGACGAGGTACAGAATGTCTTTTGTGTGTGATTACTGTGGAAAGGGCCGCCAGAAGGCCCACAAAGTCAGCCACTCCAACATCAAGACGCGCAAGTGGCAGGAACCCAACCTGCAGCCTGTGCGTGCGATGCGTGATGGTCAGGTGGTGCGCGTGCGCGCATGCACTCGCTGCATCCGCACCGGACGCGTGAGCAAAGCGGCTTGAGGCCGGCGCGCGGTCGCAGGGACGCACGTCCCGCCACCGTCGTCGACACGGAGGACGTGCTGCCCCCGCGGCCGGCGGGCAGCCCCGACGAAGCCGTCGTCCTGACGTTCAAGGTGCCCACCGAGCAGGCGGGGCTGCGCCTCGATCGCTTCATCCAGCACCGCATCCCGCGGCTGTCGCGCACGCGCGCCCAAGCGATCATTCGCGGCTGCGCGGTGCGCATCGATGGCGTGCGGCGTCGGCCCGCGGACATCGTGCGGGCGGGCGAGATCGTGTACCTGGTGCGCGAGCGCTTCGTCGAACCGAAGACCCCGCTGCATTACGGGGTGGTTTACGAGGACGAGCACGTGCTGCTCGTCGACAAGCCCGCGGGCTTGCCGATGCATCCGACCGCCACCTATCACAAGCACACGCTGAGCTACCTCTTGCGCGAGCGCTACGCTGGCGCGTTTGTGCCGCGCATCGCGCATCGGTTGGATCGCGAGACCAGTGGTCTCGTGGTGTGCGGGCGCACCCGAGAGGCGGAGCGCGTGTTGAAGCGCGAGTTCGCCGAGCACCACGTGCGCAAGACGTACCTGGCGATCGTGCGGGGCGAGCTCGCGGAAGACAGCGGTGACATCTCGCTGCCCATCGCGCCCGCACGCGAGGGTCTGCACGTGCTGATGGAAGTGCGCGAGCCCGACGGCTTGCCTGCGCACACGCACTTTCGAGTGCAGCAGCGCGTGGCCGGGCACACCTTGATCGAACTCTTTCCGCGCACCGGTCGGCAGCACCAGTTGCGCGTGCATCTGTCTGCGATCGGCCACTCGATCGTGGGTGACAAGCTCTACGGTCCCGAGCGCGAGGCTCCGTTTCTCGAGCAGATCGACACCGGCATGACGCCGGATCTGGAGGCGAGACTGGGACACACGCGCCACGCCTTGCACGCGCACCGGCTCAGCTTCGTCCATCCGGGCACGCGCACCGAGTTTCTCGCGGTTGCGCCCCTCGCGCCTGACCTGCAAGTGCTGTGGGAGCGCCTCGGTGGAACGCCGAGTGCCGCGACCGGCGCCGACTGAGCCGCGACACATGCCCGGCACGCGCGGCCGCCTGCGCAATTGACGCCCCCGCGGGGTGTGCGATAAGTCCGGAGTCAACATGCGTCGCTCGCTGCTCGTCCTTTGGATCTTCGTCATGCTTGCCGGCGGCTGTGCCGGTGGCTCCGCTGCGGCCGCGGGCCCACGGCCCAGCTCACCGTTCAGCGACGCGGACTCCAAGCTCTTCGAGGACGGCGTCGACTTCGTCGCGGACCCAGCGGTGCTCGGCGGGCGCTGGGCCGAGGATTCGGAGAGCGAGGCGTTTGCACGCATCGACGCGGCGGACGTGATCGCACTCATCACGGTCAACACGTTGCGCACCGACATCGATCCGCAACAGCGCACCAACTACGGCCTCGGCCTCAACGTTGCCGAGAAGCTCAAGGGCGCGTTCGTCGTCGACGCCACCCTGACGGTCAGCGGCGACGCGCAAGGCTTCGCCAGCATCGATCGCGATCGCCAGCGCCTGCTGAGCGAGCGTTTCGTGGTGTTCGTGAAGTGGTACGCAAAGCCGGACGGGATCGTGGCTGGTCACTTCCACCTGACGATCGCCTCGCCGGTGGTGCTGGAGCAGGTGCGTTCGCGTCTGCACGGCAGCCGGCCGAGCAACAACATCATCATCGAACGCCGCGTGAGCGCCCCGTAGCGCGCTGCGGCACGATGACCAAGCCTGACAAGGCCTGACCACGTCTGATCACGTCTGACAAGGCGCGGGTGCTTTGCCAGGCTCTCATGTAGACTCTGCAGGCAGCAGGGAGATCCCGGAAATGCGACCCACCATCCTGTCCCTCGTGTCCCTCGTGTGCTTGGCGTGCTTGGCGTGCCTCGCGCTCGCAGCCGCTTGCGGCGAATCGAAGTCTGGTCAGGCCGCGGCTCCGGCCGCCCCTGCCGCCGCGGTCGAGGCCCAGAAGCCTGCGCCTGCGCCGCCGCCGGCCGCTGTGCCCGCTGTCGCACAGGCGGCGACCAGCGCCATCGACGACCCCAGCTTCTCGCTGCATCTGATCGAGGCGGGCCCGTACAAAGCCGGTGAGCTCGGACGCGTGGTCGTGCAGCTCGAGCCGCACGGCGTCTATCACGTCAACCAAGAGTACCCGATCGAGATCGCGCTCAGCGGCGACGCCGACACCGCGTTCCCCAAGGCCAAGCTCGAGCGCCCGGATGCAGCGGAGTTCGGTGAGAAGAAGGCGAAGTTCGACGTGCCGTTCACGGCGAAGGTCGCGGGCGATCACAAGCTGCTCGCCAATGTGAAGTTCGCCGTGTGCACGAAGGAGAACTGCGTGCCCGACGAGCGCAACCTGACGCTGGCGGTGGCCGTCAAATAGGCGCTATGGAGAGTCGCACCGGCACCGAGCTCGAAGCGCTTCGCGCCTCCGTCAAGGAGCGGTTTCTTGCCGAAAAACGTGTGCTCTCGTTCGACGAGTACGTCGACGAATTTCTCCGACATCCGCAGCGTCACTGTCGCGACGCGGCGCGCTACGTGCACGACTGCTTCGATTTCTACGGCAGCTACACGATGCCGTCGCCACTCGGCGAGCTGCGCCGTTTCCGGCTCTTCGATCAGGAGTTCGTCGACCGCGACACCGACGGCGTAGGTCCCGGTCGGCTGCTGGGCCACGAGAACGTGCAGGAGGCGTTCTATCGGGCGCTCGCCAACTTCGTGCGCGAAGGGCGTAGTAACCGCTTCTTGCTGCTGCACGGCCCCAATGGCAGCGCCAAGAGCACGTTCGCGGCCTGCGTGATGCGCGCGCTCGAGCACTACTCCTCCACCGAAGAAGGCGCGGTCTACCGCTTCTCCTGGGTGTTCCCGCGCGACTTCGAGGATCGTTCGATCGGCTTCGGAACCCGCCCCAAGCGCTCGCTCGACGACAACAGCTACGCGCACCTCGAAGCCGAGAAGATCAGCGCGAAGCTGGTGAGCGAGCTACGCGAGCACCCGCTACTGCTCTTGCCGACACCCGAGCGACGCGAGCTCGTGCGCAAGGTCTACGGCAGCGCGTCGGACGGACCACCTGACTGGATCTGGAACGGGCGTCTCGGCCACAAGAACGCGCAGGTCTTCGATGCCCTGCTGACCAACTACGCCGGCGACCTGCGCAAGGTGCTCGCCCACGTGCAGGTCGAGCGCTTCTACATCTCACGCCGCTACCGCACCGGTGTGGTCACCATCGGCCCGCAGATGAGCGTGGATGCGTCCGAGCGGCAGATCACCGCCGACCGCACGCTGGGCGCGCTGCCCGGCGCGCTCAGCAGCTTGAGCCTGTTCGAGACGCACGGTGAGCTGGTCGACGGGGAGGGCGGCCTGATCGAGTTCAGCGATCTGCTCAAGCGCCCGCTCGAATCATGGAAGTATTTGCTGCTGGCGATCGAGAGCGGCGAGGTCGCGCTCAACATGTCGAACCTGGCCGTGAACTCTGTATTCATGGGCAGTACGAACGAAGCACATCTGGAAGCTTTTCGACAACATCCAGAATACAATTCGTTTCGTGCGCGCTTACAGTTGATGCGTGTTGGTTATCTTCTCGATTACCACCGTGAGCGCGAAATCTACGACACGCAGATCGTTCCGCACGTGCGCTCGCACGCGTCGCCGCATGCAACCTACATCGTAGCGTTGTGGAGCGTGCTCACTCGGTTGCTCCGCTCGGACGCCGCTCACTACGAGGAACCGGCGCTCGGCAAGATCGCTGCGAGCCTCACGCCGCTCGAAAAAGCGCTGCTTTACGCTGACGGTGCGGTGCCCAGACGCTTCGGTGGCGACGAGGCCAAGACCCTGCGCGCTGGCTTGTCGGTGATCGCGCGCGAGTTCGATTGGCTGCCGGTGTACGAGGGCATCACCGGTGCGTCGCCGCGCGAGGTGCGCACGCTGCTGCTGGATGCGGCGCAGCACCCGCGCGAGGCGTGTCTGTCGCCGCTCGCGGTGCTCGATCAGATCCAGTCACTCTGCGACAAGGGCGACTACCAGTTTCTCAAGCACAAGCCAGACGCCGGCTTCCACGATCCGCGCGCCTTCATGCTGCAGGTGCGCGACGCGTGGCTGGCGAAGCTCGACGACGAAGTCCGTACCTGCACGGGCTTGATCGACGAGTCGCGCAACGAAGAGCTCTTCGACCGCTATGTCACGCAGGTGTCCTTGTGGGTGAAGGGTGAGCGCTACCGCGATCCGATGACGGGCAAGCTCGAAGAGCCCGATCAGTCTCTGATGCGCCGCATCGAGGAGATCCTCGAGGTGTCCGACGCCACGGAGTTCCGGCGCAACCTGATCAGCGTGGTCGGGGCGTACTCCATGGACCATCCGGGTGAGGCTCTGAGCCCGGCGGCTGTCTTCCCGCGCCATCTGGAGCGCGTGAAGGAGTCGTATTACGCGGAGCGGCGCGGCCTGGTCGCGGCGGTGATCCGCGACGTGCTCGTGCTGCTGTCGGAGGGCGACGCCGAACAGGCGGCGGCGATGCCGGCCGAGCAGCGCGAGCAGGCCCAAGCGGCGCTCGATCGGCTGATCGAGACCTACGGCTACTGCCGCGCCTGTGCGCGCTCGTGTCTCGGCGAGCTGCAGCGTGCTCGCTACCCGCAGGCGTAGCCGGTCTGCACCAGCGCACGCTGGATCGCCCAGTTGAAGGCCGCCACGGCCGCGGGATGTCGAGCGCGCTGCGCGCCGAGATTGGTGACCACCGCGGCCGGGTGTACATTCGGGCGTGTGATCCCTCTGCTCACGCGAGAAGCCTGCCGCGCGATCGATGCCGACGCGATCACGCGCTTGGGTGTACCGGGCATCGAGCTCATGGAGCATGCAGGCCGCGGCGCGTTCGACGTGATCGGCACGCGCATGGCGCATCGCCTGTCGCACGTCGTGCTGGTCTGCGGCGCTGGGCAGAACGGTGGAGATGGCTGGGTCGTGGCGCGCTGTCTTTCGCTGGCGGGTCACGCGCCGCGCTGCGTGCTGGTCGGCGAGCGCGCGCAGGTGCGCGGCGACGCAGCGGTCAACCTGGCGGCGCTCGACAAGCTCGGTGTCGATGTCGCGCAGGTGCATGCCAGCGATGATTTGCCGGCGCTCGAGGCGGCGCTGTCGGGTGCCACGCTGGTGGTCGATGCGCTCTTCGGCACGGGGCTCGATCGCCCGATCACCGGGGTGCTGGCGCAGGCGGTCGAGCGCATCAATCAGTCGGCGGCGCCCGTGGTTGCTCTCGATCTGCCGAGCGGAGTCGACGCCAACACGGGCGCAGTGCTCGGTGTGGCCGTACGTGCGCAGCTGACGGTGACGTTCGCCGCGCACAAGCGCGGGCTGCACCAGCATCCGGGCGCGAGCCTGGCCGGCGAGGTCGTGTGCGTGAGCATCGGTGTGCCGAGCCCGACGCACGCGCAGGCTGGGCTGATCGAAGCCGCGGACGTGCGCGCCTACATGCCGCGCCGAGCGCTCGACACGCACAAGGGCGAGGCGGGCCACGTGTTGGTCGTGGCGGGCGCGCCTGGCCGCACGGGGGCTGCACTCTTGTCTGGGATGGGTGCGATGCGCGCGGGGGCGGGCCTGGTCACGCTCTGCCCGCGTGCGGGTGCGCGCGCGGCCCTGGACGCAAAAGTCATCGAGCTCATGACGGCGGACCTGCCGCAGGAGCTCGAGCAGGCCGTCACCGCCTTGCATGCGCTTGCAGCTGACAAAGACGCCTTGGTCGTGGGGCCCGGGCTCGGCACCGATCCGCAAGGTGCACAGCTCGCGCGGCGGCTCGCCGTGGAAGCGCAGCTGCCCGCGGTGCTCGACGCCGACGCCCTGACCGCACTGGTATCGCACCTGTCGCTGCTGCACGCCGCCGCTGGGGCACGCGTGCTCACTCCGCACCCAGGCGAGGCGGCGCGACTGCTCGGTTGCAGCAGCGCAGCCGTGCAACAAGACAGGCATGGCGCAGCGCTGCGTCTGGCCGAGGCGAGTCGGTCCGTGGTGGTGCTCAAGGGTGCCGCCACCCTCATCGCGCAGCCCGACGGACGCATGCGCGTTTGTCCGCGCGGGACGCCTGCGATGGCCGTTGCTGGCACGGGGGACGTGCTCTCGGGGGTCATCGCGGCGTTGCTCGTGCAGTTGTCGGCTTTCGATGCCGCGAGCGTGGGCGTGTATCTCCACGCGGTGGCGGGCGAGCTCGCGGCGCGCTCCGATCGCGGGTTGCTCGCTCGAGAGCTTGCGGACGCGGTGCCGGCTGCCCTGGAAGCCGTGCGCGGCTCCGACTAGCGCGCTGCGCATGCGCACGTCCAGCGGCTCGCGCAAGGCGCTGGTGGTTGGCGCTCTCGCCGCGTCGGCTGTCAAAGTGTCAGGCAGTCGGATCGGCGCTTGCCACTTTGGCAGGTCGTCGCTTCCACGGACCTGAAATTGCCGCGAAAACCGAGCCTTTCCTGGCGGAGTGCTCTTGGCCCGCGCATTGCACAGAGCCCGGCCAGGAGTCGATCATGGCCGCACCCGTAGTCACCCGAGAAGAGAGATTGTGTTTCGAGCGCTCCGTGCTTCCGCACACTCGCGCACTGCGCGGCAAGGCGTTGCAGCTGTCACGTAGCAGCGCCGAGGCCGATGACCTGGTGCAGGAGACAGTGCTCAAGGCCTGGCGCTTCTGGTCGGGTTATCGCGAGCGGGAGACCTGCCGTGCCTGGCTGCAGCGCATCTTGCTCAACACCTTCGTGAGTCAGAGGCGCCGCGCCACGCGCGAGCGCTCGGTGTTGGCGCTGGCTGCCGATGAGCACGCGGTCGATCAAAGCGCGCGCTCCTGGGCGCCCCGGATCGAGCGAGACTCCGTGGACGAGCGCTTACTGCGCGACCTGGCCGACTTGCCCAGCGAGCAGCGGCAAGTGCTGTGGCTGGTGGACGTGGAGGAGCAGAGCTACCGCGACGCCGCAGCCCAGCTTGGCTGGCCGCTGGGCACGGTGATGTCCCGCCTGCACCGGGCGCGGCGGGCGCTGCAGGCGCGCCTCGCGGCTCCTCACGTCGGCGCGGGTCTCGCCATGGCAGCTCACGCTTGACGCGGCCAGAACGACTGCCCATATTCCCTGGCCTATTTTGAGTCGATTACCGGCCAACCCGCGCGCCAGATACTACGGCGCGAAGTCGGGAATAGACGCTAGCGGAGGCACTCGAGGCGCCATGTCGAAGACTTACTCGGACTTGCTGCAGGAAGTGAAATCGCAGATCCGCACCGTGTCTTTGGACGAGGTGAAGCGGCGGCTGGAAGAGCGTGAGGCGTACACGCTGGTGGACGTGCGCGAAAAGGACGAGACGCGTCTGGGCTTCATCCCCGGCGCAGTGTTCCTGCCGCGCGGCTTCCTCGAGATGCAAGCCGAGCAGAAGCTGCCGGACAAGAACGCGCGCCTGGTCGTGTACTGCGCCGGCGGCGTGCGTTCGGCCTTTGCTGCCAAGCTGCTGCAGGAGCTCGGCTACACGCACGTCGAGTCGGCCAACCCGGGCTTCGTGCGCTGGAAAGACATGGCCTATCCGGTCGAGAAGCCGGCCGATCTGACGGCGGCTCAGCTCGAGCGCTACTCGCGGCACATTCTGTTGCCGGAGGTCGGCGAGAAGGGGCAGGAGAAGCTGCTCAATTCACGCGTGCTCTTGCTGGGCGCGGGCGGGCTCGGCTCGCCAGCAGTGCTGTATCTGGCGGCGGCGGGCGTTGGCACGCTGGGCATCATCGACGCCGACGTCGTCGACACCAGCAACCTGCAGCGCCAGGTGCTCCACGGCTCGCAGACCGTGGGCCTGCCGAAGGTCGAGAGTGGCCGGCAGCGCGTCGCGGATCTGAATCCCGACGTGAAAGTGATTCCGTTCCAGGAGCGGCTGACCAGCGCCAACGTCGATCGCATCTTCGACCAGAACTGGGACGTCATCGTCGATGGTCTCGACAACTTCCCCACGCGCTACCTCGTGAACGACGCGTCGGTGTGGAAGAAGATCCCCGTGGTGCACGGGTCGATCTTCCGCTTCGACGGCCAAGTGACCACGTTCAAGCCGGGGGCGGGGCCCTGCTATCGCTGCCTCTACCCGGAGCCGCCGCCCGCGCATCTGGCGCCCTCGTGCTCCGAGGCGGGCGTGCTCGGGATCCTGCCCGGTGTCGTTGGGACGATCCAGGCGACCGAGGCCATCAAGCTGCTGCTGGGCACCGGTGAGCCGTTGATCGGCCGGCTGCTCATGTACGAATCGCTGCAAATGAAGTTCCGCACGCTCAAGCTGCGGCGCGATCCGCAGTGCCCCGTGTGCGGCGACAAGCCGACGATCACGGAGTACATCGACTACGAAGGCTTCTGCGCGGCCTGAGAGCTTGGCCGCACACGGCCACGTGGATCGCGAGGCAGGCTGCCGGCTGCGGTGTAGAACCATCGGTGCTGGCTGTTGTCTGAAGGTGTGGTGCGCGCCGTGGACCCGGTTCGACCTCGAAGGAGCGACACGATGCCGAGCTCGGATGGTGCGTCGGGAAGCCGCTGCGTTCGCGTGCGCAGCGCGGGCGTTGCGGGCCGGCCGCGTGCGGCGTGCAAGCGGCGAGCTCGTCTGTTCGCTGTGCTGGCGCTGTGCGCTGCGGCACTGGGGTGCGCCGCGCAGGGTGCGCCCCAAGCGCGCAAGCTGATCCGTGCGAAGGACAGTCCCCGGGTCGCGCAGCTGGTGCTCGAGGATCTCGCGCGGCACAGTAGCGGCTTGCGCTACGGCGCCGATCGGATTGCCGCGGGCTTCGTGCGCGTCACCGGCGCGCAGCAGGAAGTGGACATGCGGCAGGTACTCAAGCTGCTGCGCAGCCCCAAGCGCGGCGTGCCCGAGCTCGTGATCTCGCCGATGAGCTTCATGGCGGTGGTGGGCACTGACGGCGTGTGCATCGCGCGCGACGCCGAGCTCGATCAGATGAAAGGCATGAACCTCGCGAGGCTCTTCCCCGTGGTGCAAGCCGCGCTCGCTGGCCAGCAGGGCGTGGCAGTCGGCGAGTTCGCCAGCACGGAAGCAGGCGGCAAGCCCTCGGTCAGCATCGTGATGGCGGCGCCCGCACACTACAAAGGAGCGGTCGTCGGCGCGCTGGTGCTCGGCATTCCCTTGTGGCGCTTGCAGCAACAGCTGTCGAAGCAGCTGCAGATGGAGTTCGCGGGCAAGACCGGTGCGGTGATCTGGGTCTACGTCTATCGCGGCGACGAGCTGCACTCGCATGGCACGCCGCCCGATCTGGACAAGCTCGTGCCGTCCTTCGCCGTGCGCAAGGCAGGCCTCGCCACGAGCCCGGGCGGGTTCACGGGTGCCATCGATCAGTACAGCTTCTGGTACGGCTACGGAGTGCGACCGTTGCGTGTGCTCGGGCCGGACATCGGCGCGATCATCTTTCGGATGGAAGCCCAGAAATAGGCTCATCGAGCGCCGCCAACGCGGCCAGAGGATCGAGCGGCAAGCGCCACGGGCCCGCCAGGCTGGGCTCGGCGACAGCGCGTCGCAGCGCGCCGAGAAAACGTGCGCGCGGCCACTCGCGTCCGCCGAAGCGTGCCAGGTGGTCGGTGTGGACCTGGCAGTCGATGAAGTGGAAGCCCCACGTTCGCAGGTTGCCGAGCAGTGCGACCGTGGCGATCTTGGACGCGTCGTCCGCGTGCGCGAACATCGATTCGCCGCAGAACGAGCGACCAAGCGCGACGCCGTACAGACCACCCACGAGCCGATCTCCGTCCCAGGCCTCGATGCTGTGTGCCAGGCCGCGCGCGTGCAGGGAGCCGAAGCCTTCGCGTAGCTCGCGCGTGATCCACGTGCCATCCTGGCCAGGCCGCGGCGCCTGTGCGCAGGCGTCGATAACGGCGCTGAACGCCGTGTCTGCGCGAACCACAAAGGGCTGTGCACGCAGCCGTTTGCGCAGCGAACGCGCGACGTGGACGTGGTCCCAGCTGATCACGAAGCGCGGGTCCGGCGAGAACCAGAGCAGCGGCAGCTCGCGGTGTGGCCAGGGAAAGATGCCGATCGAGTAGGCGAGCGCCAAGCGTTCGGGCGAAGCATCGCCGCCGATCGCGACGACGCCTTCCGGCGACGCCCCTTCGGGCGGCGGGAACTTCAGCTCGTCGGTGAGCATGTAAACCGGCATGGCGCTGGCGAGTGTACCAGTACACGGGCGTCACGCGTGCCGGGCGCCCGACGAGCGGGTGGCTGGCGGCGCTGTGCCGGAGCCGGGGTAGGGATGCGCGCGCGCGCGTGATATCCTCGTCGCGTACCTGCAACGCGGAGGCGGTAGCGTGAGCGAAGAGCTTTCGGCGATGGATCTGAGTCGGCTCGAAGATGCGTTCTACGCCGTGCTCACTCTGGTGGCGGGCGCCGATGGCACCGTGGACCCGAAGGAAGCGCGGCGCTTCACGCAGATGCTGGAGGCCGTGAGGGGCGGAGACGAGCCGTTGCTTGCGCGGCTCGCGGCCCAGGCGCTCTCGAGCAACTCAGCGCGCCTGCCCAAGCAGGCGCTCGCTGCAGCTGCCGCCGCGGAGAACGTACGTGCAGCCGCGAGCGTGGCGGACACGCAGCTCAGCGCGGAGGCCGCCCAGCGTTTCAAGCAGGGGCTGTACTTGATGGGAAAGCAGCTCGCCGAGGCGTCCGGCGGCGGGGTCTTGGGTCTGCGCGGCCGCACCAGCGAAGAGGAGCGCACGGCGCTCGCCGAGCTCGCTGCGCTGTTGGGCGTGTAGCCGCGCTCAGCCTCCGGCGACGACGTCGTGGCCGCGCCACGTGCCTGCAAACGACATGCTTTTGGTGGAGCGTGCGACGCCCAGTTGCCCGTCCTTGCTGACCACGATCAGGCCGCCGATGGCGGCGACTCGGTGCTCCATGTAGCGCAGCGCGTCGAGCGCCGCGTCGGCAGGGCCATGGCCTGCTAGCTGGCTCACCACGCGTGAGCAGAGCGCCACGCGCAAGATGCCCTCGCCCTCGCCGGTGGCAGACGCCGCGCCCAGTGCATCGTCGGCATAGCTCCCGGCGCCAACGATCGGCGAATCGCCGATGCGGCCCGGTCGCTTCGCCATCATCCCGCCCGTGCTGGTGGCAGCTGCCACGCCGCCGCGCTCGTCTCGCGCCACGGCGCCCACGGTGCCGCCGCTGCGCCTTGCCAGCTCTTCCGCGAGTGCGCGCGCCAACGCCTGTCGCGCATCGTCGGTGATCATCGTCTCGGGGGCGACCGCACTGAAGCCGTGCTGTAGTGCGAAGCGCGCTGCCCCTTGCGCCGCGTAGAGCACGTGCTTGCCGTCGGCCAGCACCGCGCGCGCGATCGCGATCGGATGTTTGAACGGCGGCAGTGCGCACACGGCCCCGGCTCGCAGGCTGCTGCCCTCCATGATGGAGGCGTCGAGCTCGAGCGCGCCTTCCGACGTGAGCGCGCCGCCCGTGCCGGCGTTGAAGCGGGGGTCGTCTTCGAGCACCTCGACGGCGGCTTGCACTGCGTCGAGGGCGCTTGCCCCCGCTTCGAGCAACGCCTTGCCGACCCCGGCCGCGCGCGCACAGCCCGCGGCCTGTCCTTGCAAGCGGGCGCCTTCGGCGTCACCTGCACCCCCGTGGACCAGCAGGGCGTAGCCCCCGGCGGCTCCGAGCGACCTCTTGAACATGCTCTCAGTCTACAACGAGGCAGGGCCGTGCGCCGCGAGCGCCGACGTCGGGACGGACCCCGACCTCAGTTGCACCGTGGCAGCGGGGCCGAAGCGCGCCGTCTCGGTGAGGACCGAGCTCGGGTCGACATCGCTCACTTGCAGAACGTGCACGCTGCCGTCCGCGCCCGTCACCCTGTAGAACGCGGCGCTGGCATCGCTTGTGGCCGCGCTCGGTGCTCGCTCCGGCTGCGAGTGAGCGCGTTGCCACTGCGCCACGCCCAGGCCGAGTGTGACGTACAGCGCACACAAGACGCCGCTCGCCACGAAGAGGTGAACGTGGACCCGCGGGCTTGCCATGGCGGGCGCCTCAGGCGGTGGCTGTCGCGGGCGTGGGCGCTTGCGCGGCTGGCTCGACGGTCAACTTGAGGCCGTCGTCTTGCCGGTCCACGCGCACCACGCCTCCGTGGTCGAGGTCGCCGAAGAGCAGGGCTTCCGACAGCGGACGCTTGATCCGCTCTTCGATCAGCCGCGCCATGGGCCGCGCGCCGAAGGCGGGATCGTAGCCGCGCTCGGCGAGCCAGTCGCGCGCTTCCGCGCTGAGCTGCAGCTCCACTTTGCGTTCGGCCAGCTGCGCGCCCAGCGCGCGGATCTCCTTGTCGACCACCTTGAGGATGATCTCGCGCGACAGGCCACGGAACAGGATCCAGGCGTCGAGGCGGTTGCGGAACTCCGGCGAGAACGTGCGCTCGAGCGCGCCCTTGGCTTTGGTGCCGTCGATCTCGCGGCCCGTGCCACCACCACCGCCGCTCTGCGTACCGAAGCCGATGTTGCCGCGGTTCATCTCGAACGCGCCGGCGTTGGTGGTCATGATCACGATCACGTTGCGGAAGTCGGCCTTGCGCCCGTTGTTGTCGGTGAGCGTGGCGTGGTCCATGACCTGCAACAAAATGTTGAACAGCTCGGGGTGGGCTTTTTCGATCTCGTCGAGCACGACCACCGAGTGCGGATGCTTGCGCACCGCGTCGGTGAGCAGGCCGCCCTGGTCGAAGCCCACGTAGCCCGGTGGGGCGCCGATCAAGCGCGACACCGTGTGGCGCTCGGAATATTCGCTCATGTCGTAGCGCAGCAGCTCGACGCCCAGGATGCTGGCCAGTTGCCTGGCGAGCTCGGTCTTGCCGACGCCGGTGGGGCCCGCGAACAGGAACGAGCCGATCGGTTTTTCGGGTGAGCGCAGCCCGGAGCGCGACAGACGGATCGCGCTGGTGAGCTTCTCGATGGCCTCGTCCTGGCCGAAGATCACTTGCTTGAGATCGTGGTCGAGCGACTTGAGCCTGTCGCGGTCCGACGACGACACCGACTTCTCCGGGATGCGCGCCATCTTGCTGACCACGGTCTCCACGTCGCCTGTGGTCACGCGGTGCGTGCGGCTCGTCTCCGGTCGCAGCCGATCGAGCGCGCCAGTCTCGTCCAGCACGTCGATGGCTTTGTCGGGAAGGAAGCGCTCGTTGATGTGCTTGGCCGCGAGGTTCACGGCAGCGTCGATCGCTTCGGGGTCATATTTGACTTGGTGATGTTCTTCGTAGCGAGGTGCCAGGCCTTTGAGGATCGCGATGGCCTCGCTGATCGAAGGCTCGCCGATCTCGATCTTCTGGAAGCGCCGCGCGAGCGCGCGGTCTTTCTCGATGTGCTTGTACTCCTGGTACGTGGTGGAGCCGATGCAGCGCACCTTGCCCGAGCCGAGCGCGGGCTTGAGGATGTTCGAGGCGTCCATCGAGCCGCCGCTGGTGGCACCGGCTCCGACGATGGTGTGGATCTCGTCGATGAACAGGATGGAGTTGTCGAGCTCCTGCAGGCGCTTGATCACGCCCTTGAGCCGCTCCTCGAACTGACCACGAAACTTGGTGCCGGCGAGCAACGCGCCCATGTCGAGCGAGTAGATGCGTGCGTCTTTCAGCACGTCGGGGACGTTGCCCTCGTGGATCGCGAGCGCCAGGCCCTCGGCGATGGCCGTCTTGCCCACGCCCGACTCGCCGACGTAGATGGGGTTGTTCTTGCGCCGGCGGCAGAGCACTTGCATCGTGCGCTCGAGTTCGCTCTTGCGACCGATCAGTGGATCGATGCGGCCCTGTTTGGCTTCTTCGACGAGGTCGGTGGTGAAGGCTGCGAGTGGGTCGCCGCGGAAGTCGCCTTCTTCCTCGTCACCTTCGGCGCCGCCACTGCCCGAGGCCTCTGCGTCGTCTTCGGGCAGGCCCTCGGGGCGGATGCCGTGCGCCACGTAGCGCTTGATCGCGAACGAGGTGAGGCCCTCTTTCTGCAGCAGGTAGACCGCGTACGACTCCTCCTCGTGGAACATCTGCACGATCACCGCCGCGCCGCGGATCACGTCCTGGTCGGACGACACCACGTGGATCGCCGCGCGCTGCAGCACGCGACGCACGCCCAGCGTTTGCTGCACCTGCACCTCGACCTCCTGCGGCAGCTTCTCCATGTGCGTGCCCAGGAACTCGATGAGGTTGGTGCGCAGCCGCTTGATGTCGGCACCGCAGGCGCGCAGGAGATCGATCACGGTCGGGTCGTCGAGCAGACCGAGCAGCAGGTGCTCGAGCGTGACGAACTCGTGCCGCATGCGCTCGGCTTCGGCGAAGGCGCGGCGCAGCGCTTCTTGCAGTTCCTTGGCGATCACGGGTCCCGCGTTGGCCATCGTTCTTCAGTCTCCGTCAGTCTCCATCGTGGGGCTCGATGGTGAGCATCAGCGGGAACTCGCGCTCCTGAGACAGGGCGTCGACCTGGCGCACCTTCATCTCGGCGACTTCGTACGTGTACACGCCGGCCACGCCCACGCCGTTTTGGTGCACGTGCAGCATGACCTGCACGGCTTCGGGCTCGGGCTTGTGGAAGATGGCGCGCAGCACTTCGACGACGAACTCACGCGTGGTGTAGTCGTCGTTGTGCATCAGCACTTTGTAGCGCGGAGGCTTCTTGAGCTTGCGCTCCGTCTCGGAGTGCGTGCGTGTGATCACCCCCGTGCCACTCTGGTCGCGGTCGGCCATTCACACGTATTGTAACCATGAATCAGCGGGAAGCACGCGCTTGCTCCCGCTCGACCGCCGCGTACAGGCGCTCGGCCAGGTCGCGCAGGCCCACGCCGCGGTAGCGCGGCTCGATCAGCCAGGGCTCGCCGTCGTGCAGGCGCAGCACCACCAGCAGGCGATCGTCATCGATTTCCACCGCCTGGATGCGCGACAGCGGCAGGCTGCGCGCGTCAGCACCCTCGGCCAGCGCCAGGTGGTGTTCGCCGATCTCGAGGTAGTGTGCCTGGCCTGGCAGCTGGCTCTTGCGCTGCTTCCAGTGTCGCCTGGCCCACAGCACGGCGAACGCGCAGCTGGTGAGGCCCACGCCGCGCAGCCACAGCTCGTCTGCCACGGCCATGAGCCACAGGCCGCTGCCGAGCGCCAGCGCCGCAGCCAACAGGCGCAGCGCCGCGGCGTGGCGCTCCCCATCCATGTCGACCCACAGCCGCTCGGTGCTTGCGTTGGCCGAGGTGTCGGGTGCTGCACAGATCGCGGGTGGGGGGGCGGTCATGGAAACGCTCCCAGTGTGCAGGATGGCAAGCTCGCGCGCACGGGGTCTTGCAGGCCCGGACGCCGTGCTATACGGGCGGTGGTCTCGGGCGCAGGCGCCCGCGAGAACGGAGAGTGCGATGAAGCTGGGATTGGTCGTCGGGTACTCCGGGCGCAAGCTCACCTTGCCGATGGGGCTCGTGCATGAAGCCGAGCAGCTGGGCTTCGATTCGGTGTGGACCTCGGAGGCGTACGGCTCCGACGCCGTGAGCGTGTCGGCGTGGATCCTCGCCAACACCAAGAAGATCAAGGTCGGCACCGCGATCTTGCAGATGCCCGCGCGCACTCCGACCATGGCTGCGATGACCGCGATGTCGCTCGATCAGCTCTCGGGCGGGCGCTTCATCGTGGGCCTGGGGCCTTCGGGGCCGCAGGTGGTCGAGGGTTGGTACGGTGCGACCTACGCCAAGCCGCTCACGCGCCTGCGCGAGTACATCGAAATCATGCGCAAGGTCTTCGCGCGCGAAGCGCCGGTGCAATACGACGGCGTCCACTACCAGTTGCCGTACAACGGCGCGGACAAGAGCGGGCTCGGCAAGCCGCTCAAGAGCATCCTGCACTGCGAAAACAAGATCCCGATATACACCGCCAGCCTGCAGCACAAGGCCGTGGCGCTCAGCGCCGAGCTCACCGACGGCTTCTTTCCGATCTGGCTGAACCCCGAGAAGCCCGAGCTCTTCGCAGCCCCGGTGCAGGAAGGTCTGACGAAGGCCGGCGGCGGTAAGAGCCTCAAGGACTTCGACATCGCCCCGTTCGTGGGCGTGGTGATGGGTGACGACGTCGCCCAGTGCCGCAACCTCGTGAAGCCCGGCATGGCGCTCTACATCGGCGGCATGGGTGCGCGCGGCAAGAACTTCTACACGGCGTACGCCACGCAGCTGGGCTACGGCGAGGCGGCGCTCAAGATCCAGGACCTGTACCTCGGGGGCAAGAAGGAAGAGGCCGCGGCCGCTGTGCCCGATCAACTGGTGGACGACGTCACGCTGGTCGGCCCCAAGGAACGCATCAAGGAGCGGCTGCAGGCCTGGATTGCGGCGGGCAAGCAGCACCAGGTCGGCACCATGATCATCGGTTCGGGTCAGCCCGAGGCGTTGCGCGTGATCGCCGAAACGGTGCTCTGACGCTGCCAAGTGCGCCGTGCGCCGCAGCTCACGGCTGCTGCGCCGTGCCGCCATGCATGACTGCGTGATGCGGCGCGGGCGTGCGATCACTCAAGGACGAGACGCAGGTAGAACTCGCCCTGCGTGCGGTTCTCGACGCTGACGTACTTGTCACTGACATCGTAGAAGTTGGCCACGTCGCCCACGCCGAGGAATGCGCGTCGGGTCGCAGCCTGGTTCGTGTCGTCTTCTACGAACGACAGGTAGGGCAGCACGAGCGTGGGCTTGCGCCCGAGCGGGTGCGCGACCGTGACCTTGGCACCGGCACCCAGCGCAATCCACTTCGACCCGCTCCAG
>DASVHQ010000136.1:0-11240 GCA_036382515.1 Polyangiales bacterium
TGGCCAGGCCGCGACCAGCGCGCCGGACACGTCGACGTCGAGTTGCGTGAGCAAGTCCGCGGCGTCCCCTGCCGCGGGCCCATCCTGCAGCGCCGCAGCAACCAGGCGGTCGACGCCGCCAGCGAAGTCCAGGTCCGTGTATGCCTCCAGCTCGGCCAGCGCAACCGGCGCATTCGGGTGACCCGGCGGCGCGTACACCTCGTCGACGACCAGCGTCAGGCAGGCGGTGTGCAGCGGCTCTTTGGGCGTGAGCCACACGCGCTGCCCGGGGGTCGGGTCGGCGTCCAGCGTTGCGGTCCAGCGTTCGCCGCGATCACCGACCAGCGTCAGCTTCTTCGGCCGCGCCAGCGCCGCATGTGCAGCGTCGCTCGCCGCTGCCGCGATCGAAAACGCTCGAATCGGCTGGCTGCTCGCGCCCCAGCGCAGCACCACGAGCTCACCACCGCTGGCGTGTTCGGAGCCGGCGACCCACGCCGTGTCGAGTCGACCGTCCGTGAGCAGGCTCGCTGCAGCGGCTGGGTCCGCGCTCGCGGCCCCGGTCACGCGCAGGGCGCGCAAGAGCGCAGGCGCCTTGGGCCCGGGGCTCTGCGCCGCTGTCGCCAGGCTCTCGGGCGGCACGGCTGGCTTCGACAGCACGGAGACGGGTACGGCCTTCAGCTGGAAGTCGTGTGGATCCAGCGCTCGCGCCCCGAGCAGCGTGTGCTCCTGCCCGCACACTCGAACGCGTTCGTCATACGTCCCAACTACGATGTCCGGCGCACCGTCAGCGTCGCGATCCACGGTTTCGATCGCGTCCGCGACTCGTTCTGAGGGATCGCCGCGCCATCGCAGGTCACCTGTCCACACGAACTTCAGGCCTGCGGCCCCGCGAGTGAGCAGCGCCGCCACACCGGGCTGCCCAGGTTGCGCGACGTGGATCACCCCGACGCTGCCGTGGCCGATCGCGACGCTCTGCGCGCTGAGCGGCCACAACGCAGTCAGCGGCAAGGCCTGCTCGAGCTTGCCCGCGCGCAGAAACACTTGCCCCCGTCGCAGATCGAGCGAGACGTTGATCGGTAGAGGCGGTGTGCCAACGCGCACCTCGACCGCGGCGTTGCTTGCGGCCGCAGTCGCAGGCGTGACTTTCGCCGGAGCCTCCGGCGCTTGCGCCGTCGCGCTAGCCGTGAACAAGAGTCCCGCGAGCCAAAGTGGGCTCGTGCGGCAACTGATCAGTGCAGAGCAGTGAAGGGGCGTGGAACAGGTCGCGCGCGCGCTGGGCATGGGCCGCTAGGTGTAGCGCACGCAGCCGCGACGGGACGAGAGGGTGCTGGCCACTTACCACGCAAAGAGAAACGACACAGGGGTAGCGAACAGTCCCCAACTTGGATTGACCGTGTGTGTGGAAAGGTGTACACGCGTCCGCGAATGAACTCGGCTCGCGGCAGTTGACCGCCGACCCGAAAAGAATCGGTCTGAGGCGCAACAAGTAACTGGTGCTGGGCGTACCTATGTACAGGGCTGCTTGCAGCTCTGAAACGGGCGCCCGCAAGAGCGGAAAAGTTTTCTGCTAGTGAAAAATGTTTAGAGCTGTGCGGGGCCTGGGAGTTCGTGATGTCGCGCGGAAAAGCAGTGAAAACGTCGGTGGTCTCCAGGTCCTGTGCGCGTGCTGAACACGCGGGCACCCACGGCACGAAACGTGCACCGAACAAGGTCAAGTCGCGGTTGACGGAGCGCAAATCGCCTCGTTCGGTTCGCGACAGTGGAAGTGAGCACGCTATGACCCAGTCACACAAACAGCGCAAGGCGACGGCCACGGCTGCTGCAAAAGCAGTTGAGGAAGAGAAGCCTGACCAGGAGTGGACTGAGCGCAACGACCGCGAAACCGAGAGCGAAGAGCCGGTGCCGGCTGACATCGAAGTCGCACTGGCCGACGCAGTGGCGCAAAACGACACCGAGGTCACGGTCGAGACCGAGCAGGTCATCAAGACGCTGCGCACCGAAGTCGGCGGCGACAGCACGCTCTCGAAGTACTTCCGCGAGATGGCCGTGCATCGCGTGCTCACGCCACACGAAGAGGTGGACGCGGCCAAGGAAGTCGAGCGCCTGGAGATCGGTTACTGGGAAGCATTGTTCTCGTATTCGGCCGCCTACGAGACCGTGGCTTCGGTGCTCGAGCGGTACATGGTCGGCGAAATCCAGCTGCCGGCCGAAGTCGCCACGCTGCGCAAGCTAGCGCGCGCCGCCAAGCGCGACACGCACAAGAAGGGCGAATCGCCGCGCTGGACGAGCACGGCCACGGAGCTCGCCAAGAAGCTGCGCGCCACAGATGCCGATCGCATCTTCGTGAACGAGTCCGACCGCGCAGTGCACCGGCTGGCGGGCATGTACGAGTCGGAGCGTGACATCGAGGGTGATGACATCCGGATCACGGCTGCCTTCAAAAAGTATCTGCTGCGCGTCGAAGGCGCGCGTCGAGCGCAGCACGACTCGAAGAATCGCTTCGTGGCCGCCAACCTGCGCCTCGTCGTGTCGATAGCTCGCCGCTACAACCGCGGTCGCTTGCCGCTGATCGACCTCATCCAAGAAGGCAACATCGGTCTCATGAAGGCCGTGGAGCGCTTCGATCACACGCGTGGCTATCGCTTCAGCACCTACGCGTCGTGGTGGATCCGCCACGCGATCAGCCGCGCGCTGGCCGACAAGGGTCGCGCGGTCCGCATTCCCGTGCACATGCTCGACACCTACAACCGCGTGGCGCGCGCGACGCAGGCGATTGCAACCCGCACCGGCCACGAGCCGAGCCCAGCCGAGCTCGCCGAGGAGACCGGCATCTCGGCGGAGAAGCTCGAGAAGATTCGCGGCTACTGGGCCGAGACGCCGTTCTCGCTCGATCGCCCCGTGAACGACGAGGACGGGCGCAAGTTCATCGACTTCATCGAAGAAGAGAACACGCCCAACCCGTACGAGAGCCTGGTCAGCCAGACCTGGTCCGACGAGGTGCAGCGCTTGCTCGGCACGCTCACGCCGATGGAGGCGCGCATCCTGCGCTGGAGGTTCGGCCTCGATGACGAGGACGAGCTCACGCTCAAGGAGATCGGCGACAAGTACAACCTGTCGCGCGAGCGCATCCGTCAGCTGCAAGAGCAGGCGCTCGGCAAGATCCGCAGGCAGATCAGAGAGTACGCGTGAACGGCGCGCCGTGTGCCGCTCAGTGACTGGCGTACAGATAGGCGGCGATGGCTTCGACCATGTGGTCGATCAGCTCGCGGGCTTCGGTGTGTTTGCCGGTGACGCCGTTGGCGAGGTAGCTGAAGGCTACGGCGCTGCCGGGTTGCGGACCTAGCACGTAGCCGGAGAGGGCGATCACGTCGTCGAGGGTGCCGGTCTTGGCGCGCACGATGCGCGGCGCGGGTAGGCTGCGGAAGCGGCGTGCGAGCGTGCCGTCCACTCCGCCGACGGCCAGATGCGCCACGAAGTCGTCGCGTAACGAAGGGTTGCCGTACATCGCGGCGAGCAGGCGGCTCAGCGCATTCGTGGTGACGGCGTTGCCGTGGAACAGGCCCGAGCCATTCACCATCGAGACGCCGGTGAGCGGCACGCCCTGGCGCTTGAGCGCGTCGAGCACCACGGCGACGCCGTCCGCGCTGCGACCTGGCTTGCGCTTGCGCTCTGCACCCAGAATCTTCAGCACCATCTCGGCGACGAAGTTGTCGCTCTCCTTGCCGAGCTTGCTCAGGATCTCGGCAAGGGGTGCCGAGGTCTTGCTGGCGATGAGGGCAGCCTCGACCGGACAGCTCGCCACGCGCACACGCCTGGGCGCCTGGATGTGCAGCGCGTGCAGCGCATCCACGAGCGCGTAGCCGGCGTAGTGCAGCGGCGACTCGACCCGGCGCTCGTACGCGAGGCTCGAACCACCGAGCGGGAGGGTGCCGCGCAGCGAGAGCACGAGCCTGTCGTCGCGCTGGTGTTGCGTGGCGATCACGTTGGCCGGTGCGTTCGCGCCGGTCCGCAGGCCGTTGTCGATGTCGAAGTAGCCAGAGGCGTCCGTGCTCGCTACGGCCGTGGCCCCATCGGTCGACCCGGGGCGCACACGCAGTGTGTAGGCGTTGTCATTGAGCGAGACCGCGGCGACCGCAGCGCGGAACGGGGCCACTTCGTCCGGCTGCTGATCGAACGCGGGAGGCAGAATGGCCGTGTCGAAGTAAGTGCCGTCGACGACGACCTCGTCGACTTGGTGCACGCCTTCGTCGGCGAGGCGCTGCGCAAACTGAATCAGATCGGCGCTGCTCAGAGTGGGGTCGGCATGACCCTTGATGCACAGCCCGCCGCTGACCGCATCACCCACGATGTGCCCGTAAAGACCGGTGCGCATCCGGAAATCGGGGCCCAGCTCCAGCATCGCCGTCGCCGCCGTCAGCAGCTTCATGTTGGAGGCGGGGTTGAGCGGGGCCTCGGCGTTGTGGGCCACGACCACTTGCTGCGTGCGCAGGTCAACGACGGAAACGCCGAGCTTATTGCCGAGCTGGGCGCTCGCGATCAGGGCTCGCAGCTGGTCACCGAGCTCGGTGACGGTCTTGGCGGGTGCTCGGCCAGGGACCTGTGCAAGCGCCGCGGATCCAGGCACGGAAAGCCAGAACGCCGCACATGCGACGCAAGCCGCGAGCTTGGTGCGTCGCGCCGACGAGGCGAGCTGAGTCATCAAGCGTGCAAACGGGCGTGTGCGCATGACATCGTAGGCCAGCCGATGAACCGGGCAGGGCAGCAGCTGGCTTCTAGCGGGAACCGAAGGCCGTCGCAATGTGCGGGCCGCATGAGCTGGTGCGCGATCCGCGCCAGAGCCGCGCTCTTGCTGCTGTGCGTCGCGTGCTGTGTAGCCTGCAGCGGGCCGGCGGCTCGACCGCGCGACGCCGACGCCTTGGTCGTGCTCTTGCCGCGGGACGTCCAGGAGCTCGACCCACGCTTCGTCAGTGATGCCTACGGGCACAAGCTCTCGCGTCTGATCTTCGCCTCGCTCGTCGGCATCGATCCGCAGACACTCGAGGCCGAGCCCGAGCTGGCAGAACGCATCGAGCGCGTTTCGGACACGGAATACCGAGTCACGCTGCGTGCAGGGCTGCGTTTCAGCGACGGTTCGGCGCTGCTAGCGGACGATGTGGTGGCAACGTTCGCCAGCGTCGTGGATCCGAAGCTCGCGACGCGCTACGCCTCAGAGTACTCGCGTCTCACGAAGGTCGAAGCGCTGGACGATCTCACGATTCGTTTCGTGCTCAGCGGCCCGCACGCAACCTTCCTGACCGATCTGGAGCTGCCGATCGTTCGTTCGCAGGACGCGGCCCACCACATCGCCGCGCTGAGCGGCGAGCCGCTGATCGGGGCGGGACCCTACACGCTCGGTGAGCGCTCCCACGGCCGCTACGAGCTGCGCGCCAACCCATACTGGCTGCACGGCAAGCCGATCTTCCCGCAGCTGCGCATGCTGGTCGTGCGCGATGACAACACGCGCGCTCTGCGACTGCTGGCGGGCGCAGCCGATCTCGCGCTCAATGCTGTGCCCGCGGGGCTTTTGCCGTTGTTCGTTGGTCGCGCGGGTTTCGAGGTGCGCAGTGCGCCCGGCATCGGGACCACGTACCTCGGCGTGAACACGCGCGCGGGGCCACTGCGCGACGTGCGCGTGCGACGCGCGCTCGCGCACGCGATCGACAGGCAAGCCTTGGTCGACGCCAAGCTTGGCGGTCGCGCACAGCTCGCCCGAACGTTCGTACCGCCGGGTCACTGGGCGTTCGATCCCCAGGCGGCCGTTTACGAGTTTTCGCCGGCGCGAGCCAGGCAGCTGCTCGAAGAAGCGGGCTTCCCTACGCAGCCGCGCGATGGCGTGCGGCTGCGGCTGTCGCTGCGCTGTGGCAGCGATCGCTTCCGGTATTCGATCGCGCGTGCGATCGCCGCGATGCTCGCAGACGTTGGAATCGCGATCGAGCTGCGCCCGAGCGAAACGGCCACGCTGATCTCGGAGCTGGACCGCGGCCAGTTCGAGCTGACGATGCTGCAAGTGCCCGAGGTCATCGAGCCGCACGTGCTCAGCTGGTTCTTCGGGTCGAGCTACATCCCCGGGCCCGGACACGAAGGTGCAAACCGCTGGCGCTACAGTAACCCCGTGCTCGACGCCGCGTTCGAACGCGGCCGCACCACGATGGATCGCGCACAGCGACGCGAGGCCTACGCGCAGGTGCAGAGGATTCTCGCTTCGGAGCTGCCTGTGATCCCGCTGTGGCACGAGGATGTGGTGGCGGTCACCTCCGCGCGCGCGCGCAAGTTCGTGGCTCCACGCGACGGACGATTCTCGACGCTGGCCCGTTGAGCGCGCACGAACCCGCGCCGCACGCGTGGTATAAGCCAGGCAGCGGCCTGCGCGCGTCTCCTCCATGTTGCTGCGAGATCCAGTCCACGGCTTGGTTGCGTTCGAAGGTGTCGCCGATCGAGTGATCGGCACGCTGCTCGCCACGCGCGAGGTCCAGCGCTTGCGCAACGTGCGCCAGCTTGGCTTCACGTCGCTGGTCTTTCCCGGCGCAGAGCACTCGCGCTTCGCGCACGGCGTGGGCGCAGCACACGTGATGGTGCGGCTCTTGGCACGCATCCGCAGCGTGCAAGACACGCTGCCTCCCGAGTTGCGCATCGATGACGAGTCGACCGCAGACGCGCTCGCGGCGGCGCTCGTGCACGATCTCGGCCACGGGCCGTTCTCGCATCTGTCCGAGGAGATCCTGCCGCACGCGCGCAAGCACGAGGACTGGACCGCGGACATCATCCTCGATCCCGGCACGGATGTGCACGCAGCGCTGCGGGGATTGAGCGAGGGCATGCCTGAGCGCGTCGTGGCCCTGCTCAAAGGCAACTCCCGCCTGGGCTACCTGGCACGCAGCGTCAGCGGCACGCTGGACGTCGATCGCTGCGACTACTTGCTACGCGACAGCCACATGACGGGCGTGCGCTACGGCATCTACGATCTCGAGTGGCTGCTGCAGGCGCTGGCCTTCACGCAGGCGCCGGTCGGCGGCGAGGACTCATGGGTGCTCGCGATCGAAGGCCGCAAAGGCTTGCCGCCGATCGAAGGCTTCTTCCTCGCCCGGCTCTTCATGTACCAGCAGGTCTACCATCACAAGGCCACGCGCGCGGCGGAGGCCCTGATTCGCGCGATCTTCGTGCGCGTCGCCGAGCTCGTGCGCGACGGCAGCACGCCGCGCCACACACCGCGCGCGATCGCCGCCGCCGCCAGCGGCGCGCAGGTGAGCATCGGGGATTACCTCGCGCTCGATGACGTCGCGCTGCTCGGTGCGTTTCGCGCTTGGGAGCAGGGTGACGACCCAGTGCTTTCCGATCTCACGCGCCGGCTGTCGTCTCGCAAGTTGCCCAAGACGGTGCCACTGCCGGCCGATGGTCGCGCGACCGGGCAGTGGCAAGAGGCCGTGGACCGAGCGCGCGCTGTCGTGCAGCGGCATGGCTTGTCGCCCGAGCTCTCGGTGCGTTTGGACGTGCCGTCCGACGCCCCGTATAGCGAGCCAGACGACAATTCACCTACCGGCCTGTGGGTGTTGATCCGCCATCAGCCCGTGCAGAGGCTCGGTCGCATCTCGTTCTTGCTGGGGGAGCTGCGCAACAAGCAGATGGAGCGCCCGCGCCTGATCTTCCCCGCCGAGGTACGCACCGAGGTGCTGGCTGCGCTCGAAGGCGTGATGGGCTGAGCACCAGGTCTGAGTTGCCCGCCGCGGCCGATAGGGTGCATAGTTTTCGTTCGCGAATCCGGGGCAGCCGCGCATGACCAAAGTTCTCGTCGTCGACGATCAGCGCAATATGCGCACGACCCTCACGCTCATGCTGCGTGATGCGGGCTATGAGGTCGACGACGCCGCGGATGGCGACGCCGCTTGCGACCGCGTAGGCGCCGACAGCTTCGACCTGGTCGTAACCGACCTGCGCATGGGCACCACCGACGGCATGCAGGTGCTGCGTCACACCAAGGAAGTCGCGCCACTCACGGAAGTGATCGTGATGACCGCGTTCGGCACGATCGAGAGCGCTGTCGAGGCCATGCGCCTGGGCGCGCACGACTACATCCAGAAGCCGTTCAGCGAGCAAGAGCTGCTCGTGAAGGTGCAGCGCGCGGTCGAGAAGCGTCAGCTGGCGGGCGAGGTCACGGTGCTCGCTGCCGAGTTCCGCGAGCGCTATCGTTTCGAGAACATCATCGGTCGCTCGGGTGCCATCCGCGACGTGCTCGGTCGCATCGTGCGCATCGCGCCCACGGACGCCACCGTGCTCATCACCGGGGAGAGTGGCACCGGCAAGGAGCTGGTCGCCAAGGCCATCCACGCCAACAGCAAGCGCGCCGATCGGCCCTTCGTCACCGTCAACTGCGCCGCCATCAGCGAGACCTTGCTCGAGAGCGAGCTCTTCGGCCACGTGCGCGGCGCGTTCACCGGCGCCGTCGGGGCACGCAAGGGCCTGTTCGAAGAAGCCAACGGCGGCACGTTCTTCTTCGACGAGATCGCCGAGACCCCGCCATCGTTCCAGGCCAAGCTGCTGCGCGCCATCCAGGAAGGCGAGATCCGTCGCCTGGGCGACAGCCGCGTGCTCAAGGTCGACATCCGCATCATCGCGGCCACCAACCAGGACTTGGCCGAGTCGATCGCCGAAAAGCGCTTCCGGCAAGACCTGTACTACCGCTTGAACGTCGCGCGCTTCATCCTGCCGCCGCTGCGCGATCGCCGCGAAGACGTCCCGCTGCTCGTCGATCACTTCCTCGACAAGTTCGCGCGCAAACAGGGTCGGCGCGCGGAGCTGGGCGAGGGCGTCGTCGACTACCTCATGCGCTACGAGTTCACCGGCAACGTGCGCGAGCTCGAGAACATGATCGAGCAGGGCGTCGCCCTCGCCGAGGCCGGCGTGATCCGCCTTGAAGACGTGATCCCTCCGGAGGCGACCAGCCGCGTCCCGCGATCGCGCTCGAAGGTGATGCAGGACGTGATCGACGAAGCCGAGGCGACCGCGATCCAGGCGGCGTTGCGCGAGGTTCAGGGCAATCGTGAGCGCGCGGCCGATCTGCTGGGCCTGAGCGCGACCACGCTCTGGCGCAAGATGAAGCGGCTGCGGATCGAGTCCGACAAGCCGAGCTGAGGCGCAGTCACCTTGCACGCCTGCAATTGCGGGTTGCACAGGTAGAAGCGCGCAGGCACTTGCGAGCTTCACCGGCCGGTTGTTGCGCACCTGCAGGCGATCGCAGCCATGCGAAATAGTGTCATCATATCGAGCAGATAAGCTGATCCGTGCCCGAGCACGGGCAGTGGTGAAACGCGGAGTCCACAAGGCATGACTGTTGCTAAGAACGGCGAGTGGAAGCCGAGCCCGTGCTGCCCCCCCTGTGCGGGCTCGGCTTCTTTTCTCTGTCGCGCGGAGGTCGTGCGTTGGCTGCAAGCATCATGGTCGTCGATGACGACGCGCAGCAGCGACGCAGCCTGCGACTCGGGCTCGAGAGCTTCGGCTTCCGCGCCGTGGAAGCTGCGGGCGGGGAGGAAGGCCTGGAGCTGCTCGAGGCTCGCCCGGTCGATCTCGTGATCACGGACCTGATGATGCCGGGCATCAACGGCTTGGCGCTGGTGCGTCGCCTGCAACAGCGGTTCCCCGAGCTGCCCGTGGTGCTCACCAGTGGCTATCACCTGGGCCGGCGGCAGATCGAGAAGGCAGGTCTCCATGTGCTGGCTTTCGTGCCCAAGCCCTACGATCTGTCGGAGCTCGCGCGCTTCCTGCATGCGAAGCTGACACCGCTTGCGACCGGCTGAACCGCTCCTGCTGACGCACGCGCACAGCCACGCCGGCCTCGGGCAGGGCGAGTCGCGAGGAGCGAGACCGGGCCGCCACGTCGCAAGCTGGATCTCTTCGCACCTGGTTTCGGTGTAGGCTTCGACGCCGCTCTGCGCCGCGAGCGCGGGCACAGGCTGCATCCCGGGGCGAAGGCAGAGCTCGTGCGACTCCACCGCAGATTCCGACTGACACTCGCGTGTGCGGGCGTGGCGTGTTGCTTGACGCTGACGCTGGCAGACGACTCGGCTCTGGCGCAAGAGGCTGCGAGCCCGGTCGCCGTCGGCAGCAGCGTGGCGCTGCGCCCAGCAGGCGCACCTACCACCTACGATGCAGCCATCAGCGCTGCGCTCGCCGACGCGCTGCACCAACGCGGCCATCAGGTGCTGCCGCCCGCGCAGACCAACCGCGAGCTTGCGCGCCTCGCGCCGGGGCTGCCCTGTGCGCCACCGTCCGAGTGCGACTACAACGCCATGTTGCATACGTTGGGCGTCGATGCGTTGGTGGTCTACACGCTGCGGATGCAAGACGGCCACGCCGTCGAACTCGGCGTGCGCGTGGTGACGAAGGACGGCCAGGGCTACGCGTCGCAGCCGGCGCTCGGACACGCGGTCAAGCCGCTGGTGCAGGGCGTGCTCGCGCAAGCCCTGGCCGACGCCGAGCGTTCTGCGAGCGTGCGCGTGACCATCGGCTCGGAGCCATCCGGCGCGCTGGTCTCCGTGGACGGCGATGCGCCAGCGCCTGCGCCTCGCAGCCTCGCGTTGTCGCGCGGTCGGCACGAGCTCGTCGCGAAGCTGAAGGACTACGCTGTGGCCGTCGAGCCCCTCGACCTGGCGGGTGATGCCACGCAGCGGGAAGTCGTCGTGCACCTCTCGCCGGCGACCGCGCAGCACACGTCGCTCGCCAGTGCCGCGGCGAGCGCGCGGCCGGAGGCGAGCGTGCGGTCGGATGCGAAAGCTACTCAGGCGCCCGACGGGGCCGTTGTGCCTACGCCCGACGCGCGCGAGCCCGCGTCGCGTGCGAGCGCCTCTGCCTGGAACTACGTGGTTGCGGGCGTCCTGGCTGCAGGCGCGGCGACTCTCGCTGTGAGCGCGGTCGCCGCCGCCGGGCGCGAGGGCGATTGCACGGGCGCGCGTGACCCACAGGGGCGCTGCGGCGAACGCGTCGCGCTCGGCCCGCTCTTCTGGTCCAGCGTGGCGCTCGGCGCGGCGAGCCTGGCCGGCGCAGCCGTGGTGCTCGTTTTCGAGCCCATCCACGGCACCACAGACGCGCGCCTCGGCGGCCTTCGCCTGCAGTGGCGTCGCAGCTTCTGACCCGCAACGCGCTGTACCTGGCGCGGCCGCGGCGCGCCGCTTTATTTACGCAACCGCAGTCGTCGACGGCCGATGAGGCGCGTGACAGTCTTTCTTTGGACC
>DASVHQ010000137.1:0-13723 GCA_036382515.1 Polyangiales bacterium
GACAACCCGCAGCCCGACAAGTCACTGCGCTTGCCCAAGAACCACACGGAGGGCGACATCCCGAACATCGCCATCTCCACCGGCGGGGCTGACACGCTCGAGTGTCTGCTGGCACGCATCGGCGTCGACAAGGCCGAGTACGCGCCGGGCGCGAGCGCGCAGGGGCACATTCACATCTTCGAAGGTGGTGGCAGCTTCATGATCCCGTTCTTCGGGACGATCGGCGCCCCCAACACCAACCCACCGGGGCCCTCGAGCCCGGCGGCGCTGTGGAACAACGTCGGCTCACTCATGCCCTACGACATCTTGCTTTTGTCGTGCGAGGGCGACGAGACGGCGATGATGAACCAGCAGGCGCTGCACGACTATGCGAGCGCAGGCGGTCGCGTGTTCGCTTCGCACTTCCATTATTCATGGTTCAACACGGGCCCCTACGGCATGGAGAACCTGGCCACCTGGTCACCCGGTAGCAACAGCATCAACGGCAACGTCAACGGCGACATCGTCACCACGCTGCCCAACGGCGCAGCGTTCCCGAAGGGGGTCGCCCTCAAGCAGTGGCTCGGCAACGTGAACGCCCTGACCAACGGTATGTTGCCGATCCAGGCAGCGCGTCACAACGCCGACGTGGCCGCCGCCAACACGCCGTCGCAGCCGTGGATCGTGGCCGATCCCGCGTCCGCGGCACCCGGCGCCACGCAATACTTCTCGTTCAACACACCCACCACCGCGCTGCCGCGGCCCGACGGTACGCAGTACTGCGGACGCGTGGTGTTCAGCGACCTGCACGTGGGCGCGGCCTCCGGCGACATGCCAAACATGCCCGTCCCGACCGAATGCGCCGACGCGGATCTGTCGCCGCAAGAGAAGGCGCTCGAGTTCATGCTCTTCGACCTCTCGTCGTGCGTGACGCCCGACAACGCGCCGCCCAAGCCGCCGGTCGTGCAGTAGCGCCGCTGTGCCGCGGCGGCGGTTCGCCGAGCGGTGTCGTCCGTTCGGCGCTGCTCCGCGCAGCGCACCGCCCGCGCGCGCTCGCGCGGACGAGGCGCGAGCCGCGCCTGCTTTCCTTGCCACGGGCAGGGTGCTAGAGACGGCTCGGTCCCTTGCCCTAGGATGCGCTCCTGATGACCCGTAAGCGTCTGGTATTCCTCGCGAAGCTCGCGATCTCCATCGGCATCGTCGCCGTGCTCTACACCAAGGTGATCGCGCGCGAGGGCAGCGCGGAACTCTGGAAGCACGTCGCCCACGTCTCGTGGGGCTGGATCGCTTTTGGCCTCGCGATGCAGCTGTGCGCGATCACGTGCAGCGTGGTGCGCTGGCAGCGCCTTTTGGTGGGCCAGGGCATCCATGCACCGTACCGGCATCTGATCGGCTCGTTCATGATCGGTCGCTTCTTCGGCGAGTTCGCGCCTGGCGGCTGGACCGGGCTCAACGGCTATCGCCTCTACGACATCGCCAAGCACACCGGCAAGCTGGCCCGCTCCACCGCGAGCATCGGCATCGAGATGGTGCTGGGCTGGCTGTCGTTCGGCGCGGTGGTGGTGGGCGGCTCGTTCTTCGGCGTGCGCTTCATCGGCGAAAAAGGCGTCGCGCTGGTCGACGCGTTCTTCCTCGCGCTGATCGTCACGGCCATCACGCTGGTGTCCAAGCCCGCGCTCTTTCGCGTGATCGCCGCGCGCGCACCCAAACAGCTCGAAGGCAAGCTGCGCACCACGACCGACGCCGTGTGCGCCTACGAGGGCAAGGGTAGCCTGGTCGCGCAAGCGGCCATGCTCGGCATCGGCACGCACTTCTTCCGCGCCTTCATCTACGTGGCGGCCGCGCACGCGCTGCACGCACAGCTGAGCGTGGGCGAGGTGTTCTTCGGCTCGTCCTTGCAGATCTTCGCCACGCTCTTGCCCGCCTCGATCAACGGCATCGGCCTGCGCGAGGCCACCGCCGTGGCGCTCTACACGCGCGTGGGCGTACCGGAAGCCATCGCGGTGCTGATCCCCACGCTCGGCTTTCTGATCGAGATGTTCGCGTCGTCGTTCGGCGGCATCGTGTTCATGGCGCGGCGCGTGGGCTACGCGGTGCAGATCGGCGTCGACAACCCCGAGCACGAGCAGGCCGTGATCGCGGCGCTGCCGCCGGTGCCCCAGGAGCGCTGGCCCAAGCTGAGCCGCGGGCTGTCGCTCGGTCTCGGTGGCGGCCTCCTGGGCGGCGCGCTGCTCGGCATCGCCGAGGGCGCCGTGATCTTGCACGGCAGCTCGGCCGCACCCGACTACGGCGTGCTGTGGTACGGCGCGCTGTCGTACGGCATCTTCCTGGGCGGCATCGGCGCCGCCATCGGCTGCGGCCTCGCGCTGTCCGGTCGCCTGATGCAGCGTGAAGCCATCGGCGAGCCGCTGGTGTATGCGCGCTTCGTGGCGCTGCCGCTGTCGGCGGCGGCCTTCGCCATCACCGCGTTCCGCATCCGCCGCGACATGTACCACGAGGAGCTGCGCTGGCTGAGCGGCAAGGGTCTGGAGGTGCTCGGGCTGACGCTGCTGTCGGCGGCCGTGCTCTACCTCGTACTGGCCACGCTCCTGCGCGTGCTCTCGTCGCGCAAGCCCGGCGCGCTCTTGCTCCGCGCCTGGGCGATGCCCGCGCTGTGGATCGTGATGCTCGCGCCGCTCTTCGCGTTCGCCTCGGCGCATCCGCCCAAGGGCGTGCAAGTTGCGGCCGTCGCGCGCAAGACGCCGGCGCCGCAAGCGGGCAACGTGCTCTTCATCGTGGTCGACACGCTGCGCGCCGATCACTTACCGCTCTACGGCTACACACAGGGCAAGGCGCCGAGCCTCGATGCGTTCGCGCAGGACGCCGTACGCTTCGAGCAAGCGTTCTCGAACGCTTCATGGACGCGCCCGAGCTTCGCCTCGATCCTGAGCGGGCGCTTCGTGTCGAGCCATCGCACGATGGCCAAGAGCGACTCGCTGCCCGACGAGATCGTCACGCTGCCCGAGGCCATGCAGGCGGGCGGCTTCGGCACCTACGGCGTGGTCACCAACTACAACATCGCGCCCTTCTTCAACTTCCACCAGGGCTTCGACCACTACGAGTACCTCGAGCCGAACTTCGTGCTCGGTGCCAACGACACGGCGGCCAAGCTGCTCTTCATCCAGTTCCTGCGCCAGAAGATCGAGACCGTGCGCGCGGCGCGCGGCCAGGTCGAGGTGGGCAGCGCGTACCAGGACGCGAGCGTGGTGAACCACGCCGTGAGCCAGACGCTCGACAGCAAGCTGCGCACGCCGTGGTTTCTGTTCGTGGCGTACATGGATCCGCACGATCCCTACTACCCGCACCCCTACGACGGCACCGGTTACTCGCGCGCGGCTCACCCCAAGCCCGAGCCCTCGGAAGCCCCGAAGCTCACCAAGCTCTACGACGGCGCGGTCACGTTCTGGGACGAGAACTTCGGCAAGCTGATCGCGGATCTCAAGCGGCGCGGCCTGTACGACGAGCTGACCATCGTGGTGACCTCCGATCACGGCGAGGAGCTGCTCGATCACGGCGGCTTCTGGCATGGCACCACGCTCTACGACGAGCAGGTGCATGTGCCGCTCTTGGTCAAGCTGCCCGGCAACCAGATGCACGGCACGGTCGTGCGGCACTGGGTGCAGTCGGTCGATCTCATGCCGTCGGTGCTCAAGCTGGCCGGCGTGGAAGTGCCCAAGGGCGTGCAGGGCCACGACGCCTTCGTGGGTGACGACAGCGTGCTCGCCGAGGAGAGCCACGAGGGCAACGTGCTGCGCTCGCTGCGCACCACGCGCGCCGGCACGCAGCTCAAGCTCATCACCGCCAACGAGAACAACCCGCGCGGCCTCTCACCGGTCGAGCTGTACCGCGTGGACCAAGACCCGCGCGAGCAACTGAACCTCGCGAAAGACCAGCCCGACGTGGTGGCCGTGACGCAGAAGGCTCTGGACGAGCAGGAGCAGAACGCGGCGCAGGGGCGCGCGACGCAACGCACCGTCGACGTGAACGCCGATGCAGCTGCAGCCCAGAAGCTGCGTGCGCTCGGCTACGCGGGCGGCGACAAGCCGAAGTGAGTGGCGGCTCCCGGCGTGCAGTCGTGCTACAGCCGGGGGCCCGGGCGGGAGACTGTCGACTTGCAAGCTTTAGCACTGAGCGCAACCTGCGGGGGCGTGTTGGGAGGGCGGGTCGCTCCCGGGCTCGGGAGAGTGTCCTCGGCACTACCGCCACGGCTTCGCACGCAGCGCCTCGGGCCTGCGAAACGAGCCCGGGAGCGACCCGCCCTCCCAACACGCTCCAGTAGCAATCCCAGCATCAGCATGACCTGCCTCGGCGTGCGCATTGGAAGTGGTCACTGCGAGCAACAGCGTCGGCGGCGTCAGACGACAACACTTGCTGCGACGTCGCCCCGCCTGCTCACTCAGCCATCACACTGAAGCGCTTGGGGTCGACAGGTCGCTCTCGGGCTCGTTTCGCAGGGCCCGCCGCGCATCTTGCAAAGCAGCGGCAGTAGTGCCGAGGACGCTCTCCCGAGCCCGAGAGCGACCTGCCGACCCCAAGCGCCCCGGCAGGCAAACGACCGACCCTACAGACGCGTGACCTTCAAGCTCTTCAGCAACGTTGTGTTGTTGGCGGTGAAAGCCAGCCGCATGGGCCCTGCGGCGACGCGCAGCGTACAGAGCGTGGCGCCAGCGCTGGATCCGAGCTGCAGCTGCGTGCCGTGGCGCTCCAGCGTCAGGCGTTGACCCGTCGGCAGCGTCGCCTTGCAGCCGGCAGCGGAGACGGCGCCGTGGTCCAGCGTGACCGTGGTGTCCGCAAGCGCTGTACCAGGCTCGGCAGACCAGACCACGGACGCGACACCGTCGAGGTCGAGCTCCGCGCGAACGTCGACAAAGCGCAACGCGACGAGGTCGATGCGTGCCGACTCGGACAGCGCGCGCAGCCCCTGCGAGCTGCGCTGCCAATGCGACGGCGTGTCGAGCGCGAGCCACCTGCCGCCCGCCGCCAACAGATCCTGCGAGGGCGAATCGTAGCGGCTCACGCTCTCTTCGCGACGCAACGAGGCCCCGAAGGCGTCGAGCTCCACCAGCGTTCCGTCGCTCGCGCGCAAGAGCACGCTCGGCACGCGCGTCGCGTCACGCTGCGACAGCTCGGCCGTGCTCGGATCGATCACGAATGCACGATGCGCAACGCTGGCGCTCGGTTCACGACCGGTGACCAGGAGCCGTCCGTCCGCCAGCGTGAGCAACTGCAGCTCGCTCAGGCCGCCGGGTGCTTGCGCCGCAAAGTCGAGCGGCAAGGCGAGGCTCGTGAAATCGCCCGCGCCCGGCAGCTGCAACGCAAGCGAGCAACGCGGCGTCTTGCCGGCATCGCAGCCGAGCCAGACGAAGCGCGCACCCGGCAGCGCGCTCGCGAGCACCTCGGTGTGCGACGACAGCTGCAACCCAAGCCGCTTGAAGCTGCGTGCGCGCGGGTCGAAGCGCTCCACGCTGGTCACGGCGGCGCCGGCTGCGTCGTAACCGCCCACGACCAGCACGTCGCCCGAGTCGAGCACCAAAAGCTGTGGCGCGACACGGCCGTCGCGCAGAGCCTGCCGCCCAGTGATGGCCAGGCGCTCGCCGGTCGCGACGTCGATGAGCTCTGCACTCTGCAGCGCCGGGCCAAAGGGCTGTGCGCGACCGCCGACGAGCAGCACCCGTCCGTCCGGCAGCCGAGCGGCGGCGTGCTGCATGCGCGGCCCACTGAGCAGCTTGCGGCTGCGCGCTGCCACGAACTCACTGCTCAGCGAATCGAAGAGCTCGTAGGTGTCCTGGGCGCTGCCGCGATCGTCGGCACCGCCGCCAGCGATCACGACCAGCTCGCCCGCGGCGGTGGCCGTGGCGTAGGCGCGGCGCAGGAGCATGCCGTCCACGACCTGCTCGACGAGCTGCGCGCCGGCAGGCAGACGCAGCACGCTCGACAGCGCGATCCCATCGGGCCCCTGCCCGCCCGCGATCAGCACGCCGCCATCCGGCAAAGCGACCACTGCAGCGCCCGGCAGCGCCACCGCCAGTGGATCGCCGAGCACGCAGGGTGTGCCTTGCGGCAAGAGCAACACCGAGCGCGGCGACAGCGGCGGCAGAAGCGTGAGCAGCCCCGTGGCCGTGGGCTTGCCCGGCGCGTGCGCGAAGCTCGCCTCGATGCGCAGCTCGTGCGTGTCGAGCGGAAAGCTGTCGAGCGAGAGCGCGTCGCGCGCTGGCTCGAGCTGCGCAGTGCGGCTCGGGAAGTCACCCAGCGCCTGCACCGTCAAGCCGGTGGCGGTAGCGAACGCGCACGACGGAAGCTGCTGCAGCCGCAGCGCCTGCGTGGCGACTTCGGGCGCGGGTGCGCAGGCCGACAGACCCAGAACGCTCGCAAAAAGCCAGCACGCGGGTTTCGGCTTGCCCAGCATCCGCTATGCTTTCGCACGAATGGCTGATCGCACGCAATCCGCACAGGTCCAGCTCGCGCATTTTGGTAAGTACCTGCTCGACCAGGAGATCGCGCGCGGCGGCATGTCACGAGTCTATCGTGCGCGACTGCGCGGGCCGGGTGGCTTCGAGAAGAAGCTGGTGGTGAAGCAGATCTTGCCCGAGCTGGCGCGCGATCCGAGCTTCATCGAGCTGTTCGTGAAGGAAGCCAACACGCTGGTGCAGATGAGTCACCCGAACCTCGTACCGGTGTACGAGCTCGGGGTGGTGGACGGCGTGTACTTCCTGGCGATGGAGTGCGTGGAAGGCGCAACGATCGCGGAGCTGCTGCGCGACGGGCCTTTGCCCCCCGAGCTGGTCGCCCACGTCGGTGAGCAGATCGCACAGGCGCTGCGCTATGCGCACGAACGTTTTCAGATCGTCCATCGCGACGTGACGCCTCGCAACGTGATCATCGACGGCGCGGGCCACGCGCGACTGCTCGACTTCGGGATCGCCGCACCGGCCGAGCACACGGGCAAGGGGGAAATCTTCGGCTCGCCTGGCTACATGGCGCCCGAGCAAATGCGTGGTGAACCGCTGGGTCCCGAGAGCGACGTGTTCGGCCTGGGCGCCGTGCTCTACGAAGCAGCCAGTGGGCGACCCGCGTTCCCGCGCCACGACGCGGCGGGCGGCGTTGCAGCCGTCAGCGTACGAGAGGCTCCACGGCTGGCCGACCTCGACCCGGAGCTGGGCGACCTGATCGCGCGCATGTTGTCGCCGGATCGCAAGGCTCGTCCGCAGCTGGCCGCCGAGGTCGCTAGTGTGCTGCGTGCGTGGCTCGCAACGCACCACCCGCAAGGCGTGGAGCAAGAGCTGGCCGAGCGCGCAGCCCGCGTGCATGCAGTCCGCGAGGCCGCGCCCACGACCGCGCAACCAGCCAGGAGTGACAGCACGAGCAGCGGTCGCGTCGAGGTACGGTCGATCGCGACGAGCCCGGTGCTCGCTGACCTGCTCAAGCAGGCGACCGAGCGCATCGACCGCGTCAGCCCCAGGCCCGCGGCCCCAAAAGCGCCAGACGAAACTCCACAACCGCCGGACCCCGAGCTGCTCAGCACCGTGCGCCGTTTCAAGCGCGACATCGCGGTGATCACGGTGGCGCTGATCGTCGCGGTCTGGAGCGGCCTGCGCGCAACGGCCGAGCGCGATCGCCGGCCGGCGGACTCGGACGAGACGACCGCGAGTGGCATCACGTCGGCGCCGCCATCAGCGGCAACGCCAGGCGCAGCGCTGCCGCGCATAGCAGGCAACGCACCCTCCTCAGTGGTCGCGCCGCAGCCAACCTTGCCGAGCCCTGCGCTCAGAGCCGTGGCGCTGCAACCCGCAGCCGACGCGCAGCCCAGCCACGATGCTAGCCACGACGCCAACCACGATGCCTCCAAGCTCGCGTATGTGACGGTGAGCGCAGCACCCTGGGCCGAGGTACGCATCGACGGGCGTGCGCTGGGCACCACGCCGCGTCGCAGACTGCCGCTGCGCGCGGGCAAGCATGCGCTTTCGCTCTCTTGCCCCCCACTCGGCAAGGACGCGCGCGTGGCACTCGACCTGCACGAAGGCCAGGCCGTGCAGGTGATCGTGGACCTGCACGAGTCACCGCCGAAGATCAGCGTGCACTGAAGTGCGAACGGGCCGTGCTGGCGGCTTCAACGCTGCCCGCAGCACGGCGCGTTCACGCAGCTCGGCGTGGTTGGCTCAGCGCAACCAGGTGCAGGTCCCGGTCACGCAGGTCATCGTGATCGGGCAACGCTGCGTGGCGTCAAGCACGCCGAGCACTGGGTTGCAGCGCAGTGCACAGCTGTTGGCGGTGCACAGGACCTGCGCGGGATTGCCATTGCAGTCGGTGGCCTTGCTGCAGGTCTGCGCGCAGTTCTCGCTGCCGTTGCAGCTCTTGTCGCCGCACACCGGCGGGCACGCGCCGCAGTCGCCGGGGCAGCTGGCGCAATCTTCGCCCGTGTCGCAGCTCTTGAGCCCCGTTCCGTCACGCAGAAGTTCCGGACAACGCCGGGCGAGCGTAGGACCGGGGCGAGCACAGTGCCCCACCGCACTGTCTAGGAGCCTGTCGGAGAAAGCCGGACCGACGGGAGCGCTTTCTCCGACAGGCTCCTCGCGGCTGGGGCCCGGGCGGCAGGACGCCGCGCCGGAGCCAGGCCCGGGCGTCGCGCTCGCTCGGCTCAGCGCTCGTCACGAAAGTGGCAGAGCACGAAGCGCTGCGCGTTGCCGCCCGGCGTCAGATGCGTGTGCTCGATCGCCTCGACGAGCGCGAAGCCCGGGCCGAGCTCGCGCTGCAGCGTTGCGGCGTCGTAGCGCACGACCGGCAGGCCACTGCACTTCTGCGGGCCGTCCAGCGCGAACGTGGCCATGACCACATGCCCACCGGGCGCAAGGCTGTGCTGCAAGCGCGCGCGGTACGCCGCGCGGTCGCTCGCTTCGGTCAGGAAATGAAACACCGCGCGGTCGTGCCACACGTCGAAAGCATGCGGCGGAAGCGTGACGGTCGTGATGTCACCGGCCACCCAGTTCACGCGCCGTGAACGTTCGCCCAGGCGCGTACGCGCGGCAGCGAGCGCGGCCTCGGAAATGTCGAGGACGGTGATGCTCGGGCAGCCGAGCGCGAGCAGATCATCGACCAGTGTGGAGGCACCGCCGCCCACGTCGATGACGCGGCCGTTGCCGGCCCTCGCCGCCGTCAGCATGCGCAGCGAGTCTTCGAGGTGTGGGGCGTACCAGCTGACCTCGGTCGTGGACTTGGTGCGGTACACACCTTCCCAGTGCGCGTGGCGGTCCATGGGGCAGCAGGTTAGCTCGTGGCACGGCGGCAGTCGAGCTTGCGTGGCCGCTTCGGTCGTGGGTCCGATCTGAGGATCTCGGCAGAACGCGCACGTGCCGGCGAGCGACGTGTCGGGGACAGGGGTCCGGGCCGGGGACGACCGACTTCGTGTCCATTCACCGACTACGAACTGAGCGAAGCTTCGAGCTGACCCACCACCCCGGCTGCGTCCTGGTCGACGGGGCGCGAATGACCGGCTAGCCTCGCGACCACGCGAGCCGGATCGACGCCGGGGCAGCGCGGCCTCCACATGCTTTCTCTTCACCTGCGTCTGCTCGCCTGCGCCGCCCTCGCCTGCGCGCTGGGTTGCGGCCGGGTGCACGAAAGCGCGGTGTTCGGCCGGGTGCGCGGCAGCAGCGTGGTGCGCGTGCCACTGCGCGTGGCGCCCGGGGCCACGCTGCACCTGACGGCGAGCGCCATACGCTGGAATGGCTCGCCCGTGCTGCACCTGTGGGACCCTGCGGCCGGCCGCGAAGTCGCGCGCGCCTCGGCCAGCCACTGGCTCTCGCACAGCGCGCGGCTGCAGTATCGGAACCCGCAGTCGAGCACCCGGCAGTACTGGGCGATCCTTCACTCGTCGGATGCTGACGGCGGCGGGAGCTTCGAGCTGTGGCGCGACGACACACGCTTGGGTGGGGTGCTGCGCGTGCATGGCGCCGCACTGCGGGTGGCGCACGGGCAGGGCTACGTGTACCAGGCGGTGGCGTTGCCCGGCGGGCCGAGGCAAGCGTCGCTGTACGCGCTGGACGACGCGGACCACTTGCTCGCCATCGCGGACGGCGGCGGGCCCTTGGGCTTGCCTCGACTGACGGCTCACGCCTCGGTACACAGGCTGCTCGTGGCTGCGCCGCCCAGCCGCGGGCCGCTGGCGGTCTATGCCAACGATCCCGAGGATCATGACGGCGATGGCCTGGGCCGCAAGCTCGAGGCTGAACTGGGCACCTGTGATGCAGCTGACGACACCCACTGCAAGAACAGTCTGCTTGCGGCATACTATGGCGCCGTGAGGACAGGCACGCGCGACAGCGATCGCGATGGGCTGCCCGATGACGCCGAGCTCTTCGGCGTGGCGGCCGACCCGCCGCTCGATCTGCCACGCTGGGGCGCCGATCCGCGCCACAAGGACGTGTTCGTGGAGGTCGACCGCCACACGGCTGCAGCTGACGCAGGCCTGTCCGAGCGCGACTACGTGCAGATCGCGCGCTTCTACTCGAAAGCAAGCGGCGTGCAGCTGCGCAATCCCGACGGGCAAGCTGGCGTGCAGCTGCACTTCGATGCGGGCTTTTCGCCCAGTGATCCGCAGCATGCGGCGCTGGTCGGCGACTGGGGTGGCGGCCATGTCACGAGCACTAGCGACTACCGCAAGGCGCGCAGCACGGACTTCACCGCCAGCCGTCGCGGCTACTTCCGCTACGCGCTCTTGACACGCTCGGGCACCGGGCAGGCCTTTCACGACGCGCTCACCATCAACCGCGACTACCACCGCGTGTCGGTGTTCGCGCACGAGCTTGCGCACACGCTCGGGCTCGGGCACGAGGGCCATCCGAGCTGGGGCAAGGCCAACTGCAAGCCGAGCTACTTCAGCCTGATGAACTACGTGTTCCAGAATCGCGACGACATCGGCTTCGCGCGGCGCGCCGGCGTCGCGCTCAACCCACGCGCCGTGCTCGAAACGCAGGGACTCGGTGCACAGCCTGCGGCGGCGCTGCGCGAGTCGCCGTTCGAGCTCGACGTGATCGCCGGCCGGGGCGTCGACTGGAACCGCGACGGCGTCATCTCGAACGAGCCCGTGCGTGCGGGGCTGCTGTTCGCGACGTACAAGAGCTGCGGCTCGAGCACGATGGCTCGCACTACCCTCGCGAGCTCCGGGCTCGCGGCCGCCGCGCCCACGCTACTGACACGAGGCTTTCTGCTCTTCGTGTTCTTCCTTGGCGAGCACGGCCAGCTGCTCACGCGCAGCGGTCGCGTGTCGGGCCCCGATGCCCACGGCTCGTGCCCGCTGGGCGACAGCGAAGCCGCTGGCTGCATGAGCTTCTCGCCGCCGCGCGCCGTCGCTGGCCTCTTTGGCCTGCGCCAGATCGCCGTGCTCGGGTTGTCGCCCACGCGCAGCGCGCTCGGCTACGTGGACGCCAGCTCGCGCCTGCACGTGGCCATGCTCGATGGCACAGCCGAGCTGCTCGCCGTGGAGAGCGACCAGATCATCCCCGGTGCGGTGACAGCCGATGCGCCGACGCTCGCGCAAGTGCAGCTCGACGAAAATGTGTACGGTGCGAACCGCGCCCTGGGTGTCTGGTATCGTGCCGCTGACGGCGGCGGCCGGCTGATGCAGGCGCTTGCAGCCGATGGCGGCGGACCCTGGTATGTGCGTGCGGCGCAAGCTGACAACGGGGTGCCGATCGTGCTCGGCACGGGCCCGAGCGTGCTCACGCTCGGCACGGGCGAGCTGTGCGGCGTCTTCCCCGACGCGCAACGCTACCTACGCTTGCACTGCTATCAGCCGGCGCGCGATCGCTGGGTCGACTTGAGCGCGCGCGCCTTCTACGAGGGTCTCGGGCCGCAGACCGGCGGCCCCGTGGGCCTGGCATTCCATCGCTACCGCGACGCGCAGGGGCAGCCGCTCCTGGGCGACGACTCACGCGGCGCCGTCTACCTGAGCTTCACCGAGCCTGCGCCCGGCACGAGCGCGCCGGCTGACAACCCGCACCTCTTGATCTCGCAGTGGCTCGACGCCGAGCACGGAGCCTTCGAGCAGATCGACTTTCGCTGGCGCGGCATGCTCGAAAATCAGTGGACGCACCTCGCTGCCGGTACGAGCGTGCGACTCTACGAAGACCCCTCGCTGTCCGCGCTCAAGGCGACGATGCTGCTGCATACCAAGGAAGGCCTGCGCGTGGACTTCCTGCCCCTGGTCGACGGGGCGTTCGACGCGCAGCTGTCGGGCGGCTCCGACTTCGACGTGATGGAGCGTGGCATTTGCACGGGCCTGCATGGCGACAGCAGCTGCGGCGACCGAACGACCGCAGCGTATTAGAACTGTACCTGCCGACCCCAAGCGCTCCAATGTCACGGCTGAGGGAGCAGGCGCGGCGCGATGTCGCAACAGTGTCCTCGTCTAAGGCCGACGACACTGTTGCTCGCAGTGACTTCTGCCGATGCTCACGATCTTGATGCGGCCGAAGTCGGTGTGCTCGGGATTCAACACGACGTTGCGCTCATCGGGCATCACCACGGACGGCACAACCAACGCAGCCGAAGTCTGTTTGGCGATCCAGTCGGTGCCGATGTCCTTTACAGCATCTGGTGCAGGGTAGTCCCGCCAGTTGGCGGGCAAGTCGGCGATCTTCACCGCGGTGATCAAGGTGTCGGGCACATCCACCGCGATGAACACCAACTCGGGCGGGGCCAAACTCGGATCGAGATTCACGAATGACTCCATGGCCGCCAGTGCGCGGGACTCGGAGCAGTAAACGACGCGCTTGCCCTTGTGGTTCCAACGACCACCGGCTAAGCGCGCACCTTCACCTTTGAAGGCGGTCGCCTGGTGCGCCTTCGATGAGAGTCGGTAGACGCGCATGGCTAACTGTAGACGCCGTGCTCGATGCGAAGCAGAACATCTTCCACAGCACGGGTACCCACATCGGTATCGAGCAGGCTGATCGGAGCTGCGCCGCCAAGAGCTTGATTGTCGGCCGTGAGCCACTTCTTGGCCTTCTCGACCGTGCCAAGGATCGATGTTGCACGCGCCGCCATGTCGGCCAGCCTCACGATGCGCTCGGACTCTTGCGCGTCCAGGCGGTTGCTCTCTTTGCGACGGGCCAGTGTTCGACGGGCCAGTTGAAGGGCCACCGATGCGACCTCTACGGAGATGTCGAGCTTGTCGGTGACCGATTCGAGAGCTTCGTACGGAAGGCCCTTCCGCAGCAGTGGGATCAGTTCGAGCTGCGAGTGCAGCTTCTTACCGAGCACCTTGCGCCCACCCAAGAGTTCGGAGACTTTTTCGATGGCCGTCATGGGTTTGCCTCTTGGCACCTCCTAGCATGCCAGATGGCAAGACACCAAGGAGGCTGGTTTCAGAGGGTTTCTGGGCTCTGGCAGTCACCGCGTGGAAGATCCGCAACCGGCTCGGCTGCGCTCGAACAGGCGTTGCCGCAGCCGCCAACTCGGCAGCATTCAAGCTGGCCACCCGTTCCGACGTCCACTTGTAAACCCTGCTCGCGCCCCGTCCATAGATGCGCACCAGCCGCGCTCAGGCGGTAGTCCGTTCAAACGATGCCCCCCTCCCGCGCGGCTGACACGCCGCGGCTGCGTGGCAGTTGACGCAGCTCGTCCACGCGCAGCTGGCCGGTCGTCACCGGCGGCGCCCGCCAGCAATCCGCCTTTGATGCCGCGCGACACGACGAGCTTGCCCGAGCTG
>DASVHQ010000138.1:0-2589 GCA_036382515.1 Polyangiales bacterium
GCGTTTCACTTCGGACGGCGGCATCCACTACGATCCGGTCGTCTTGCATGCTGCGGGCGACGACGGGAGCGCCGCTATCGGGATCGCGATCTTGCATCCGAAGAACGCTGCGCTGCGCGTGGCCGATGCCGGCTTCTTGCAGGCGATCGTGCGCGTGCTCGCAGAGACCGGGGATCTGTGCGCTGCGCAAGCGACGTAGCTGTTACCGCGCAAGGTACCGTAGCCGCGCAGCAGCACCGATGGCCATCACTGTTCTTGCACGCGGTGCTCAGCGTCAGCGCTCGGTCTCGTCGTCGTCATGCTCGCGCTTGGCCCGCGCGACGAGGTCTCGGTCCAGCACTCGCAGCTTGCGTTTGACGCCGAGCCTGAGGCAGCCGGTGGCCAGCCGGTCGAGCTCGCGCAAAAAGCGGACCCTTCCTCAGCGCCGCAACTCGCACGCGTGACTTAACTTCCCGGTGGCGCCCGTCTTGAGCATCCTGTTTCGTGGAAGTGCGGACACGAGCCGTGCGAGAATGGCGGCTCGCCCTTCATCCCATCTTACGCGCCCCGAGCGCGTGGCGTAGAAACCGTCAAGTTGGTCTGTTTACAGTACAAATCGCGCTTGTCACAGGCTCGGGAGGCGGCCAGAATAAATTTCTGCTGCTCCGATGACCATGCCGACAACTAACTCCAACGGTAAGCCACCGCCTCTGGCGGTGAGACTCGAATGGGCTTCAGCCGTCCCGTCGTGACAACTTCGCAAGGTCGCGGTCAATCCACAGCCGCGCAGCGGGAGAGGCTGGCTCTGCACCGACCTCGCAGTCCTGACCACGACGCAACATCGATCGTCACAAACAGCAGGACGTCACAGTACAACGCGCGCCCCTCCGATGGCCCCTTCGGAGGAGCCTTCATCAAGCCACCCGCTCTGCGGGTGGTACCTGACTCGATCCCGCCTGGTTTTCTGCACAATCTCGCGCCCGCCGAGCTGATCCGCACCGCCCGCAACATGCCACTCGAGAGCTTCCTCACTCTGCAGGGGCACCAGCCTATCCGGCGATCACGGATGACGATCGGCGCAAGATCTTCGGTGAGAACCTGGCCCGGCTGATCGGCATCGAACCAAAACGGCGGATCGGCGTGCGGCGGGATGCGAGGGTTGCGGAGACGGCAGGCGCTGGAAAATGAAGTTGCAAGACAAGGTTGCGGTGGTGACCGGTGGCGGACGAGGTATCGGTCGCGCCATCTGCCTGGCATTCGCCGACGAAGGCGCCAATGTCGTGAGCGCAGCCCGCCGCCAGGGAGTAGTTGGTAGCTGCTCAGGCGGGTGACGCGGCGCGGGGCGGCTGACAGACTGGGCACAGCGTTTATCCGCCTACCGCCTGAGCGGTTTTCACGGACGGCCGCGCGCTCTGATACGCTGTGCAGGAGCGGAGGGCGCGATGTTTGGCACAGGCGAGATCGTGTGGCGACCGACCGAGCGCTGGATCGAGCAGGCCAACGTCACGCGCTTGATGCGCAAGCTCGGCTACCGCATCGACGCCACGCAGCCCGATGCCGCGGCCGCCGAGACGCGCGCGTTCATTGCGCGCAGCGCGCACGATATCGAGTGGTTCTGGCGCGCCGCGCTGCTCGACATGGGCTTCGCATGGGACGTGCCCTACCAAGGCTTGCTCGACACCTCGAAGGGCAACGCCTGGGCGCAGTGGTTCGTCGGCGGCCGCACGAACCTGGTGCGCAACTGCCTCGACCGGCATGCCCACGGCGCCGCGCGCGACAAGACCGCGGTGATCGCCGAGACCGAGGATGGGCAGGCGCGACGCTGGAGCTTCGCGCAGCTCGACGTCGAGGTCTGCAAGCTCGCCAACGCTCTGCACGCGCTCGGTGTGCGCGAGGGTGATCGTGTTGCAGCTTACATGCCGATGGTCGCCGAGGTCGTGATCGCGATGCTCGCGACGCAGAAGCTGGGCGCCATCTTCATTCCGATCTTCTCCGGCTACGCGCCGCCCGCGGTGCGCGAGCGGCTCGTCGAGGCCGAGGTCAAGCTGGTGTTCACGGCGGACGGCTCGATGCGGCGCGGCAAAGCCTTCGGGCTCAAGAGCGAGCTGGACCACGCGCTCGCGGGCCTGTCGTGTGTGCAGCACGTGATCGTTCACGAGCGCCTCGGTCGCCACAGCGCTTGTCCGATGCAGCCCGGCCGCGACCTGTTCTGGAACGAAGCGCTGGGGTCGCAGCCCAGCGCTTGCGAAACCCGCTCGATGGCGGCGCTCGCTCCCGCGCTCATGCTCTTCACGAGCGGCACGACCGGCAAGCCCAAAGGCACCGTGCACACGCACGCCGGCTGCCTAGCGACGATGGGCAAGGAGCTGCTCTACCACTTCGACTTGAAGCCGAGCGACGTGTTCTTCTGGTTCTCCGACATCGGCTGGATGATGGGACCGTGGGAGATCATCGGCTGCCTGATGCACGCCGGCACGATCGTCGTGTTCGAAGGGGCGCCCGACTACCCCGAGCCCGATCGCGTGTGGCAACTCGTCGAGCGACACGGCGTGACGACGCTCGGCATCAGCCCCACCGCCGTCCGCATGTTGATGCGCAGCGGCGACAACT
>DASVHQ010000139.1:0-1541 GCA_036382515.1 Polyangiales bacterium
GGAAGGACGCAAGCCATGACCAAGCCACGCAATGCGATCATCGTGAACGACAGCACTCTGCGAGATGGCGAGCAGGCTCCAGGCGTCGCGTTCACCGCACAGGAACGCTTCGAAATCGCGCTCACTCTGCAGGCCGCCGGAGTCAATGAGATCGAGATCGGCGTGCCGGCCATGGGTCCACAAGAAGTGGCCAGCATGCGAGCGATCGCAGCTGCGCTTTCGTTTTCCAGAGGCAGTGCCTGGTGCCGAATGCGCGAAGACGACGTGGATGCAGCGCTGGCTGCTGGCGTCACACACGTGAATCTTTCGATCCCGGTCTCTGACCGACAGATCGTGGCCAAGCGCTTGGGCGGGCGCGCTCAAGTCCTGTCCGCGTTGCGCAGCGTGGTCCGCTACGCACGGCAGTGCGGCTGCGACGTGGCGGTGGGTGGTGAAGACAGTAGCCGGGCGGAGCTTGCGTTCGTGCGAGAAGTGATCGTCCATGCCGAGCGCGCCGGTGCCAGCAAGTTCCGTTACGCAGATACACTGGGCGTGCTCGATCCCTTTCGCACCTACGAGACCTTCAACACCTTGCGCGGCGACACCAACCTCGACCTCGAGTTCCACGGGCACGACGACCTCGGCCTGGCCACAGCAAATACGCTCGCCGCCGTGCGCGGCGGTGCGACGCACGTCAGTGTTTGCGTCCTGGGGCTCGGCGAGCGTGCAGGCAACGCGGCGCTCGAAGAGGTGGTGACCGCACTTGCAGAGATCGAAGGCAGGACCACGACGGTCGAGCCGCGGGCGTTCGATGCGTTGGCTCGCGCCGTCTCCCGCGCTTCGAAGCGCGGCATCCCGGACGGAAAAGCGATTGTCGGACGCTCGGCGTTCACGCACGAATCAGGCATTCACGTTTCGGGATTGCTCCGTGATGCCGGCGCCTACGAGGCGCTCGCACCAGAGCGCTTTGGCCGTAAGCGAGAGATTGTGCTGGGTAAGCACTCAGGCACGGCTGCGGTGCGCGATGCACTCGCGCGCCTGGGCGTTGCGGCGGACGAGGACGCGATCGTAAGGGCCGTGCTCGAGCGCGTGCGTGTTCGTGCAGTCCAGACCAAGCGCGCCGTTAGTGACGAGGAACTGCTTTTGCTGCGCGGACGAGTCCTTCGCACTAAGCCGCACGGCGCGCGGAACCCCGCCGCATAATCGCCTACAAGAGGAAGCGTTAGCATGGCAGTGCTAGATGATCTCAAGCGCCTTTCGTCGGCCGAGGATTTCTTCCAATACCTCGGGGTCGGGTACGAGCCGCGCGTCCTGCAGGTAGCGCGTCTGCACATCTTGAAACGGATGGGCCAGCACTTGGCTGCTGCGCAGGAGCCGCTAGCAACCGAAGCACAAGTGCGGCAACGGTGCAGGGCGCTCTTGTCCCGGGCCTACGAAGAGCTCCGGACAGAGACCCCGCTGCAGGCGCGTGTCTTCAAGGTTCACCGCGATGCGTGGCGCGCCGAGCAGAGGTCTAAACCGGTCTTCGTACCTCTGACGGCGTTGACGAAGAAGCGTTGAGG
>DASVHQ010000140.1:0-29540 GCA_036382515.1 Polyangiales bacterium
CGAGCATCGCGAGGCCGGCGTCGGCGCGACCGAAGTAGTGGCGCACGTTCATGTGCCCCATCTGGTCGCACTCCCAGGTGTTCACGGACGAACGCAGTACCTCGATCATGGGCATGGATATTCTCTCCTGGCGCGCTAACTGCGCGGGTCGAGTCGGGCCCGCGTCAGTTCGCGCCCGCAGGCGTAACTGCACCGAGGCCTCCGCGCAGCTTCGTCAACGCGGCCTGGTTCTGCTTGCGCGACTGCTCGAGGCCATCGGTGGTCTTCAGGTCCTCGGTCTCCGAGCCACCGACTTCCTTGCGCTGGCCGACGCTCACCGAGCCGTTCGCTTGCTGATCGGTTGCCGCGCCCTTGAGCTGGCCGAGCAGGCCGTCCACCGACTTCGGACTGGGCGCCGCCAGCGCGTCGTCCAGGGGATCGGTCGCCGTGTCGGCGGGTTCGTCCACGCTGCCGTCGTCAGGCTTCTTGATGCGCGGTCTGGGGTGCCTGTGTTCCGCCGCCGCCAGCTGCACCGACTTGGTGACCACGCGGTAGGAGCCGTACAAGCTGCCGCTCGACATCATCAACACGAAGAGGGCGTAGGCCGCGTGCTGTGCGATGTTGCGCGCACCGCTCACCGCGCCCAGCACGCCGAAAGCCAAGAACAGCAGGCTCGACGCCCAGGGCAGCGCCTTGCGCACACCCAACTCCAGCATGCCGAAGCTGTTGGGCGCGAACACGGAGACCGACAGGACGCAAACACACAGCGTAACGATCTGCATGACGTAGCTGACTGCGCCGAGCAGCGGCGAGCGCCCATTCGCGCGCTCCCCCCACACGCGCACCATCGCGATCACGGTGACCACCGCGAACGCGCCCGCGACGATCGGCGTGCGCGTGCCGAAGATCTCCTGTGCCTTCACGAGCCGCGGCTGGTAGAGCAGCGGCACTCCGAACTGCAGGGGCACCAGGAACAACAGCAAGAGCAAGAGCTCCGCCCAGCGCCGTCGCGTGTCGTCGTTCGACACGCGCATCGTGCGTAGCGCATTGAGCTGTGCCTCGGTCAGCGCAACCGCGGCTCGCGCGCCTTCGCCCATGGCGCCGGGTTGCGCGGGCTGCTTGGCGCCCTGGTTCACATTCATCGCAGCCGCGGTCGCAGAGCCTCTGGCCGGCGTGCCACGCGTGGCTCGGTCCTCCTTCGAGGCCGGCCGGGTCGCGGACGCAAGCTTCGCCGAGTCGGAGTCCGCGTCGTCCGGGTCGCCCACTGTCGCCTTGCCCGGTCCGGACTTGCGCTTCGAGACCCACGCTTCCTTCGGCTTGTCCTCGGTGCTGTCGCCGCGCGCCTTGGCTTGCGCTTTGTCGCGCTTCTTGCTCTTCGCCTTCTTGTCCGGCTTGGCGTCGCCGCCGCCGGCGGCTCCCGGCTTGGGCTCTGTTTGCAGAGGGTCGAACGCCGCCGCGAGCGCGCCCATCGTCACGATCTCGGCCGGCCTCGCCGCAACCTCCGGCTCGGGCTTCGCCGGCAGCGCGTTCTTGGCCGCAGCACGGTCGCTGTCGTCCGGGCTGGCAATCGCGGCGCTGGGTGGAGCAGGTTTCGTGCCTGCAACATCCGCTAACGCGGAGCTCGCCTCGATAGCGGCGGTCGGTGGAGCCAACGGCTCCGCCGCCGTTAGCGGCATGGGGCTCGCGGTTGCGGCCGGCGTCGGCGAAGGTGCCGGTGCCAGCATGGTCCTGGCCAGACCGGCGGCGGCGTTCGCGGCGCCGAACCCGCCATCCACGGATTTGGGCTGAGCTGCTGCTGCGGGCACCGTCTCGGGCGCTGGGGGGGTGGGCTGCGCCGCCACCTCGGGCACCGTCTCTGGTGCTGCGGGCTTGGCTTGCGCAGCAGCCGCCGCCAGCGCTTGCGTCTCGGGGACCGGCCGGGTTTCGTCGCGCGCGCGCACCAGGCGATCGAGCAAGGCCGTGGGCGCTTGCCCCGCTTTGACCTCGAAGACCACGAACGGCACGCCCGTATCGTCGCTCTCGACCGCCAAGATCTCGGGCCAGTCCTGGCGCGGGGTCGTCAGCAGTTCCTTCGGGATCCGCACGAACTCGTCCACGACCTTCGCCTGCAGCGCGTACTCCGGTCGCACCAGCGTCACGCTCACGCGCCGATGCTTGCGGCGCTCCACCGCGTGATAGACCTCGAGCGGCCCCTCGCTGCGCACGAGATCGCGAAGCTCATAGGCGCTGTTGAGCACTTCGCCGCTCCTCGACGATCCTGACTCGCGCAATCCCCGCATCAGCTCGACGACCAGTATTGCGGACAGCCAACCGATCTCCAAGCGTGGTCGAGCTGGAGTGCAAAATTCCTGCGCCCTCTGCGCGTGCATGTGCCGCGATGTGGCACGCGGCCCGCCGCCGTGGGCGGCACCGTGTCAGTGCCCGACAATCGTGGGCTGCAGCACCAGCGGGAAGCGGAACACGCTGCTCTGCCCGGCGGCCGGAAAAACGAAGCCCTCCGTGGTCTTGCGCACGCACTGCGTCAGCTCGGCAGGTGCCTGCCCGTCGACGTTCGAGCGCGCGACGCGGCCTGCGGGTGAGACGGCGAGCTCGATCGACAGGCGGTAGCTTTGCGCATGGACGTCACCCTGCTGTAGCTGCGCCATCACAGCGTCCTCCAGACAGCGCTGGACCTGGCTTTGATGTTCCTCGAGCACCTTGGTCAGTGCCGCAGGGTCGCGTTCGGCCGCTGGCCCTGTGTGTGTCGCGTCCGGGACAGCGTGTCGCTTGCCGGCGTCCAGGTTGCCGGCCGTGGCTGCGTTCTCGGGCGGCTCGTCCGCCGCCGTTGGCTGCGGTTCGCCGCTCGGCTTTCCAGGTGCGGCCGCGGTTGGCGGCGGCTGACCGGTCGCGAGCTTGGCCAGCGGGTCAGCTGTGGGCAACGCTGCGGGCACGGTGGAAGGCTCGGCTCTCACAGGGTGCGCCAGGTCGGCCTGCGCGCGCGCGTCGTGTTGGAACCGCCGCAGCAAGAACACTCCAACGGTCAAGCTCAGAACCAGCACGCCTGCGGCCACCCACCAGCCTGCACCTGCGTTGCCGCCGCCGTCAGCTGCGACGCCAGGTCGCGTGCCCGTGCCGCTCGTAGCCGCGGCTTTTGCCGCGCGTGGCGTCGAGACCACGGCGAAAGGCTGCGGTTCGGTCGCTGGTGGGCGCTGCAATGGCACCTCGGGCAGGCCTCGCTTTCGCCCCGCCTGCGGCTGGGCCGACCACGTCACCGCCTCGAGTGCCGCGCGCATCTGCGCCGCGGCTTGGAAGCGCTGCGCAGGATCCTTGCGCAGCGCGCGATCGACCACGGCGAGCAACGCCTCGGGCAGCTCGGGCTTTCGGCTACGCAGCGGCAGCGGATCGCTGGTGACGATCGAGACGATCAGCGCGTTGTAGCTGTCGCCCGTGTACGGCGGACAGCCAGCCAGGGCGTTGTAGAGCAGTGCGCCCACGGACCATAGATCGCTGCGATGGTCTGCACGCTTGCCGGTGGCTTGCTCGGGGCTCATGAACAGCGGCGTTCCCAGCACGGCGCCCGTCTGCGTGAGCTTCGGGTTGTCGTCGTCGGCCAGCACGCCCGCGATGCCGAAGTCGAGCAGCCTGACGCTGGTGTCGCCCCGGGCGTCGCGCGCGAGGAACACGTTCTCCGGCTTGATGTCGCGATGCAGGAAGCCGGCCGCGTGGGCGGCCTGCAGGGCGTCGAGCAGCTCGATGCCGATCTCGACGATGGCCTCGGGCTCGAGCATGCCGCCTTCGATAGCGTCGTGCAGCGAGACGCCGTCGAGCAGCTCGAGCACCACGTACGGCGAGCCGTCGTCATCCACGCCGCCATCCAACACCTGGACGATACCGGGATGCCCGATGGCGCTGGGCGCGCGCGACTCACGCAGAAAACGCTCGGCGGCCGCACCCGAGCCGGCGATGGACGCATGCATCAGCTTGAGCGCGACATGGCGCTGCGTGAACAAGTGTTCGGCCTCGTAGACGGCGCCCATCCCGCCGGCTCCGAGCAAACGCAGAACCTGTACTTCTGCGCGACACTGCCGCCGATTCGCCGTTGCGCGTCGTCCTGCAGCACCATGGTCGGTCAGTCTAACACGCTGTCATCGATGGCAAACCAGTAGCTGCTGGGCTGGATCGAGAATCCCCCGGTTTCTCGAGAGAGCATTTCGTTGCGCACGGTGCGTTGGCGACGGGCCTGGGCGGAATACGATCCGCTTGCAAGCGCGAAGGTCACGAAGGTTGGCTCGGGTTCGTGCTCGTCGCGCACGCACCCAGCCGACCCCCAAGCGCCGTCGGCGACCACGGTTTGCGCCGGTTCACCGCGGCTCGCCGCCTGCGAACGCTGCCAGTCGCAGGCTCACACGGCAACGCGGCGCAGACGTAGCGCGTTGCTGATCACCGACACCGAGCTCAGGCTCATCGCCGCCGCCGCGACCATGGGACTCAGGAGCAAGCCGAAGAACGGGTACAGCGCACCGGCCGCGAGCGGGATGCCCAGCGCGTTGTAGGCGAACGCGAAAACCAGGTTCTGGCGGATGTTGCGCATGGTGGCGATGCTCAAGCGTCGGGCTCGCACAATCGCGCGCAGGTCGCCCTTCACGAGCGTCACGCCTGCGCTCTCCATCGCGATGTCCGTTCCAGTGCCCATCGCGATGCCCACGCGCGCCAGTGCGAGTGCCGGCGCGTCGTTGATGCCGTCGCCTGCCATCGCGACGCGCCTGCCCTCCGCGTTGAGTCGTGCGATCACCGCCGCCTTGCCGTCGGGCTGCACGCCCGCGAACACTTCCGTGATGCCGAGCTCCTGGGCAACGGAGCGTGCGCTGCGCTCGTGGTCACCGGTGAGCATCACGATGCGTAGCCCTTGCGCACGTAGCTCGGTGAGCGCCTCGCGTGTGGTCGGCTTGATCGGGTCGAGCACGCCGACCAGGCCCAAAAGCCGTGTTCCGGACGCGACGAACACCACGGTTTGCCCCTTGTCGCGCAGCGCTTCGGCGGCTGCGTTTAGAGCATCCACGGCGACGCCGCGCTCCTGCAGCAACGCAGCGTTGCCGAGCGTCAGCTCCTCGGCGCCGAGCCTGCCCACGATGCCCTTGCCCGGCAGAGCGCGCACCTCGGTCGTGCCGACGAGAGCCAATCCCTGGCTGGTCGCCCCGGCGACGATCGCCGCGCCCAGCGGATGCTCGCTGCCGCGCTCCAGGCTCGCGGCCAGGCGTAGCAGCGTGCTTTCGTCACAACCATCGTGCGTCACCACGCTTCCCAGCTGTGGCTTGCCTGCGGTCAGAGTGCCGGTCTTGTCGAGCACCAGCGTGTCGACATCGCGCAAGAGCTCGATCGCCTCGGCGTTGCGGAACAGCACGCCCAGGGTCGCAGCTTTGCCCGTCGCCACCATGATCGACATCGGCGTCGCCAAGCCCAGCGCGCAGGGGCACGCGATGATCAGCACCGCCACCGCGTTGATGAGCGCATGGGCCAGGCGTGGCTGTGGGCCGAGCGCTGCCCACAGCGCGAACGTGACCACCGAGCACAGCACGACCGTGGGGACGAAGTAGCCCGACACCGTGTCCGCCAGCGCCTGGATCGGGGCGCGGCTGCGCTGCGCCTGCGCCACGAGGTTCACGATCCGCGCGAGCAGGGTGTCTGCGCCGACCTTTTCCGCGCGCACGACCAGCATGCCGTCGCCGTTCTGCGTGGAGCCGATCACGCGGTCGCCCGCATGCTTGTCGACCGGCATCGGCTCGCCCGTGACCATCGACTCGTCGACCGCGCTGCTGCCTTCGATCACGATCGCATCCACCGGCACCTTCTCGCCGGGTCGCACGCGCAGCCGGTCGCCGACCTGCACCTGGTCGAGCGGCACGTCTGCTTCGTCTCCGTGTTCGCCGATGCGGCGCGCCGACTTCGAGGTGAGACTCATCAGCTTGCGCAGCGCATCGCCGGTGCGGCTGCGCGCGCGCAGCTCCAGGACCTGGCCGAGCAGCACCAGCGCGACGATGCTCGCGCCCGCCTCGAAGTACACCGCGACGTGGCCTGCGTGATCGCGGAACTGCTCCGGAAACGAATCGGGTACGAGCGTGGCGATCACGCTGTAGACGTAGCTGACGCTCACGCCCAGGCCGATCAGCGTGAACATGTTCGCGCTGCGGTTGCGCAGCGACGCCCACGCGCGGACGTGCAGCGGCCAGGCCGCCCACAGGCACACCGGCGTCGCCAAGAGCAGCTGCAACAGCACCCCGGTGCTGCTGCCGCCATGGCCGCCCGCACGCAGCATCTCGCTCATCGAGCTGGCCATCACGCCCAGCGCGAGCACGGCGGCCACCATGAAGCGCCGCGACATGTCCTTGAGCTCGGCCTCTTCGGCCGGGTTGTTCAGTGTGGGCAGCATCGGCTCGAGCGCCATGCCGCAGATCGGACAGCTCCCCGGTTGGTTGGTGATCACCTCCGGATCCATCGGGCACGTCCACTGGGCGGTCGCGGTCGCGGGCGTGGCGGCGTTGGCTGTGCTCGCTGCGGGCGCAACGGGCGCGTGCGGGCGTGGCGGTTGACCCAGGTATTGCTCCGGGTGCGCCTTGAACTTCTCGAGGCAGCGCGGATTGCAGAAGCCGTAGTGCGTGCCGTCGAGCACGTAGCGATGCGGCGAGTCGGGCTTCACGGTCATCCCGCAGACCGGATCGATCACTTTGGGTGCGTCTTCACTCACGCGCGGGCCTCGGGGTTCTGGTCAGCGGGGCAGACACCACATAGCCCTGGCGGTGGGGTTCGCAAGTGTCGCCTGTGGTGGCCAGCCCGCGGCTGCATGCTACGCTCTGCGCGCTCGAACCTGCAGGTGATCTAGTCATGCACCCCCACAATGCAACCTGGCTTGTAGTCGTTTCTCTCGCGCTCTCGGCATGTAACGGTCAGCCTGGCGACCCTGCCAGCAACCCAATCGGCAACGTGGCCCAGGCGCAGAACAAGCCGGCCGCCGCGGCGCCTGCAGCACAGTCCGCGACCCCTGCGGGCAAGCTCGTCGCGGGCTATCTCGCCGCGCAGGAAGCCCTCGTCGCCGACGACCTCGCGGCCGCGCGCGCTGGCTTCGGGCTCGTCAAGGCGAACGCCCTGACGCAAGCCATCGCCGACGCCGCGCTGCTCGCACGCGTGTCGAAGGCTGCGACGGCCGGCGCCGCCGCGAAAGATCTCGAAGGCGCGCGCAACGCCCTCCACGACCTGAGCACGGCGCTGCTCGATTGGCTCAGGGCGCAGCCCAACCCCGCGGGCGAGGCCCTGCGCGTGGCCAACTGCCCGATGGCGTTCGGTAGCGGAGCCAAATGGCTGCAGCGCGCCGAGAAGGTCCACAACCCCTACTACGGCGCCGACATGCCGACCTGCGGCTCCATCGATGCGACCGTGAAGCCGGGCGAGAAGCTCTCCAAGTAGCCTCGAAGTCAGCACCTGCTTGCCGCACGTGGCTCTGTGCATACGTGCAGCACATTCGAGGTGTGGATGATCGAAGCGTTCGTGGCCGGGGCGACCCTCGGTCTCATCAGCCTTCCGCATTGCGTCGCCATGTGCGGTCCCTTGGCCGCATTCGCTTGTACCAACACCCCGCAAGGCCTGCCGGCCGTGCGCTACCAGCTCGGCCGCACGGTGGCCTATGTTTTCCTCGGCGCGCTCTGCGGGCGGCTCGGGCAAGTGCTGACCACAGCCGGCGCGGGCCTGTGGCCGCGCGTCGTCTTCTCGCTGCTCGCGGCGGGCGCCTGCGTGTTCACCGCTCGCAGGCTCTGGCGTGGCTCGGAGCCGAACGTGGGGCTGGTGCAGCTGCGCACCGGCCGCGGCGCCTCGCTGTTCGAGGCGCTGTCTGCGCTCGTGCCGCGCGACCCCGCGGCGCTCGGCTTACTCAGTGGCCTTCTGCCCTGCGGTGCGCTCGCCACCGCCCTGCTCGCGGCCTCGGCGACCAGTGCTCCCGTCGTCGGCGCCTTGCTCATGTTCGGGTTCGTTACCGCCAGCGCACCTGCGCTCCTGGGCGCCGGGCTGATTGCTCGCGCTTGGCCGGCGGCGCGTACCGCTCGGCTGCGGCGCCCGCTCGCCGTACTCTTCGTCGCATGCGCCTTGGTCTTCGTGGCGCGCCCGCTTCAGGCCTTCTCGGCTGGTCCGCGTGCGGGGCACGTCAGTCAGCGTTGCCACTGAGTCGGCACAAACCTTGCGATGGGTGCGCGTGCGATGTTGCAAGTGACGTCCTTACAGCTCACGGACGAGCCGGCGGCGAACAATTTGCGGCCTGCTCTCGCGCGCGACGCAATCTCTGCGCCGGCTACCTGCTTGCACTGCGGCGCGATCGTGCCCGGCGCTGCGACCGATGCGTACTGCTGTTCCGGCTGCCGGACTATCCACCGAGCACTGCAGGGCTCTGGCCTGATGCGCTACTACGACCTGCGCGGGCAGACCGGCGAATCCGCCACCGACCTCCGGCTCGAGCGGCGCGATCGCAAGTGGCTGGAGCCGATCGCAGAGGCCCTGCGCTGCGGCAGCTGCGTCACCCCGCTCTCGTTCAAGGTTCAGGGCGTGCGCTGCGCTGCCTGCGTGTGGCTGATCCAGGAGCTGTTCAGCCGACAGCCCGGCGCCGGGCGCATCATCGTCAACCCTGGCCGCGGCACCCTCGACATTCTCGCCGGCCCGGAGCTGCCGCTCTTCGACTTCGTCGCCGAGCTCGAGGCCTTCGGTTATCTGGTCGGGCCGCAGGGCCACCGAGACACGCAGCAAGCCGACGATCTGCTCGTGCGCTCCGGCGTGTGCGTTGCGCTCGCCGGCAGCGCCATGATGTTCGCCGCCGCGACCTACTTCGGCCTGCACGACGGTCCGCTGTATCAGCTGCTGCATAGCCTGAATTTCGGCTGCGCGACGCTCGCGGTCCTGGTTGGCGGCCCCGTGTTCATCAAGTCCGCGTGGCAGGCCGTGCAGCGCCGGCTCTTACACCTCGACCTGCCGATCGCCGTTGGCATCGTGCTCACGTATGGCGCCGCGCTATGGTCGTTCATCTCCGGCAACACGCGCGCCGCATACTACGACACGCTCACGATCTTCATCGCGCTCATGCTGATCGGGCGCTGGCTGAAGCAGCGCATCGTCGTGCGCAACCAGCGCCAGCTGCTCGACAGCGACGGCAGCGAGAACCTACTCACGCGCCGCATCGAGCAAGGCCACGTGCGCCTCACCGCCTGTCACGAGCTGCGCGCCGGTGACGAGCTGCTCATCCCCGCGGGCGACCTCGTGCCGGTCGACGCGCGCAGCATCGGTAGCGCCGCTCTGTGCTCGCTCGACTGGATCAACGGTGAGAGCCAGCCCATCGCCTACGCGGCCGATAGCGAGATCCCCGCCGGCGCCTTCAACGCCGGGCTCTCTGCCCTGCGCGTGCGAATCAGCACCGACTTCGCGGATTCGCCCCTGTCGCTCTTGCTCGCGCGACCGCGCCCTGACCAGGCCCAGGCTCCGGGGCGCTACCACGTCTTTTCCGCGGTCTACGTGCTGGGTGTGCTGAGCGCAGCGCTCGGCGGCTTCGTCTTCTGGTCATGGCGCGCGCACGACATGGTGCGCGGTCTCGAAGTCGCGACCGCGATCTGCGTCGTCACCTGCCCCTGCGCGATCGGAATCGCCACGCCGCTGGCGTACGATTTCGTGCTCTCTGGCCTGCGCCGCGCGGGTCTGTTCGTGCGCAGCGGAAGCTTCCTCGATCGCGCGCTGCACGTCCGGCGCATCGTTTTCGACAAGACGGGTACCCTGACCACCGGCCGGCTGTCCCTCGAAGACAGCTCTCCCTTGTTGCAGCTGTCTGGAATCGATCGCGATGTGCTCTACACGCTCGTCGCGGGCAGTGTGCATCCCAAGAGCTTGGCCGTGCAGCACGCGCTGGACGGCTCGCCCACGCGCCTGGTCGATGCGGTCGTCAGCGAGACGCCGGGCCAGGGCGTGGGCTTGCGCTTGGGCGACCGAGAGTACCGCCTCGGCCGAGCCGAGTTCGCAGCCCCGCTGCTCTCGCAGGCGCAACCCGCGCCCGAGTCCAGCGACGATCTGGTGTTCGCCATCGATGGCCACGTGCTGTGCACGCTGCGCACCTGCGAGACGCAACGCAGTGATGCTCGCGCCGAGATTGCGCAGCTGCAACGCGCCGGCTACGAGACCTTCATCCTGAGCGGCGACGAGCCCGCGCGGGTGGCGCAGCTGGCGGCGGCTCTCAGTGTTGCGCCCGAACGCGCCATCGGCGGTTTGTCGCCTGCCGGCAAAGCCGATTGGATCGGCGCACACGATCGCGGCGACCTGCTGATGATCGGCGACGGCATCAACGACAGCCTCGCCGTGGGCCGCGCCTTCGCCTCGGGCACACCGTCAATCGATCGCGCGCTCATGCCCTGGCGCACCGACTTCTACTTCACCACGCCGGGCCTCGCGCCCCTTGGCTTGTCCTTGCGCGCGGCGCGCAGGCTCGCGTCGGTCGTGCGGCGCAACCAGGTCTTTGGTGTGGGCTACAACCTGGCCGTGGTCGCGCTCTCGATGCTCGGCTTGATGCGGCCGTGGCTGGCCGCGTTGCTGATGCCCCTGTCGTCAATCGCGGTGCTCACCGCGACGTCGCTGTCCCTCTCGACCCGGAGCGACCTATGGAAGCGCTGATGCTCACGGTGTTCGTATCGATCTCGCTCGTGGCCGCGGGCCTGCTCTTCTTCGCATGGAACGTCCACGCGGGCAGTCACGAGCACTCCGAACGTCTTGCGCTCTTGCCGCTCGAAGATGACGCGCAGCGAGCCGACCCCAGCAGCACACGTGAAGGAAGGAACTAGCATGGAGACGAAGCGCATCACCTACGACGACGACATCGTCCGGAAGTTCATCGCGGCCTCGGTGCTCTTCGGCATCGTCGGCTTGCTTGTCGGAGTCATCGTCGCGTTGCAGCTGGCGTTCTGGCAGGCCAACCTCGGCCCCTACCTCAGCTTCGGCCGTCTGCGTCCATTGCACACCAACGCCGTCATCTTCGCGTTCGTGGGCAACATGATGTTCGCAGGCGTCTACTACTCCACCCAGCGTCTGCTCAAGGCGCGGCTCGCCTCCGATCTTCTGTCGCGCTTTCACTTCTGGGGCTGGCAGCTGATCATCGTCTCCGCAGCTATCACCCTGCCGCTCGGCATCACGACCGGTAAGGAGTACGCCGAGCTCGAGTGGCCGATCGATCTCGCCATCGCCGTGGTGTGGCTCAGCTTCGTCACCAACTTCTTCTGGACCATTGCCAAGCGCAACGAGAAGCACCTTTACGTCGCGCTGTGGTTCTACATCTCCACGATGATCGCGATCACGGTGCTACACGTGGTCAACAGCCTCGAGATCCCGGTCAGCCTCTTCAAGAGCTACTCGGTGTTCGCGGGCGTGCAGGATGCGCTGGTGCAGTGGTGGTACGGCCACAACGCGGTGGCATTCTTCCTGACCACGCCGATTCTCGGCATCATGTATTACTTCCTGCCGAAGGCAGCCAACCGGCCGGTGTTTTCGTACCGGTTGTCCATCATTCACTTCTGGTCGCTGGTCTTCCTCTACATCTGGGCCGGGCCGCACCACCTGCTCAACACCGCGTTGCCGGAGTGGGCACAGTCGTTGGGCATGGTGTTCTCGCTCATGCTGATCGCGCCGAGCTGGGGCGGCATGCTCAACGGTCTGCTCACCTTGCGCGGCGCCTGGTCCGAGCTGCGCAGCGACCCGGTGCTCAAGTTTTTCGCCGCCGCCGTCACGTTCTACGGCATGGCCACCTTCGAAGGCCCGATGCTCGCCATCAAGGGTGTCAGCGCACTGGCGCACTACACCGACTGGATCATCGCGCACGTCCACATCGGCGCGCTGGGCTGGAACGGCTTCATGGCCGCGGGCATGTTCTACTGGCTCGTCCCGCGCCTGTACGGAACCAAGCTGCACTCGCAGGCCGCCGCCAACACGCACTTCTATCTCGCGACGGTGGGCATCCTGCTCTACGCCGCATCGATGTGGACTTCGGGCATCACTCAGGGCCTGATGTGGCGCGCAGAAAACGCCACCGGCGGTCTTGCGTACCCGAGCTTCGTCGAGACCGTGATCGCGATTCGTCCCATGTACTGGACGCGCCTGATCGGCGGCTCGCTCTACCTCGTCGGTTTCTGCATGATGGCGTGGAACCTCGTGATGACCGCACGCAGCGGCGAAGCCGTCGACGGCAGCGCCGACGTCGTGGTCATCGCCGACAACGAGCAAGCCGGCTTCGCGCGCATCGTGTTCGCAAGCCCGGTCCTTGTGTGCGTGGCTGTGCTCGCGCTGCTCGTGGTGGTCGCGTTCGTGGGTCCGGTCGGCAGCACCATCGTCATGGTGATCGCGGGCCTCGGTGCCATCTTCGGGACCGCGCGCTACTTCAAGACGAGTGACGACAAGTCGCCCAGCTGGCACCGCCTCGTGGAGGGCAGCGCCTTGCCGTTCACCGTGCTCGTGATCGGCGCTGTGCTGATCGGTGGCATCGCCGAGATCGTACCGATCGTGATCGCCGGCAACAACCGCCTCGCCGCGACCGACCACAAGCCCTACACCGCGCTCGAGCTGGAAGGCCGCGACATCTTCCTGCGGGAAGGTTGCTACGCCTGTCATTCGCAGATGGTGCGGCCGTTCACCTGGGAGACCGCGCGCTTCGGCGCTGCCTCCACGGTGGACGACTCGATCTTCGACCATCCGTTCCAGTGGGGCAGCAAGCGCACCGGGCCCGACCTCGCGCACCTCGGCGGTCGCTACAACAACGTGTGGCACTACAAACACCTGCTCGATCCGCGTGAGCTCTCGCCCGGCTCCAACATGCCTCCGTATCCGCACCTGGCGCAGAACTACATCGGCTTCTCTGCCACGCCGGACAAGCTGCGTGCCATGCGCAACGTCGGCGTACCGTACACGCCAGAGCAGATCGCGAGCGCGCCAGCGGATGCGCTGCGCGCCGGTCAGTCCATCGCTGCCGGGCTCAAGACCGACGCGAACATCGACGTGGCGCCCAATGCTGAGATCGTGGCGTTGATCGGTTATCTGCAACGCCTCGGCCACAAGGAGAGCCCGATGGCGGCTCTCAACACGCACGCCCCGCAAGCGCTCGCGAGCGCAGGAGCTCATTGAACATGCTTCAGACTTTCTCAGCAGACTACTTCGCGCGCAGTCCCCTCCTTCTGCTCCCGGTGATTGCGCTCGGCTTGTTCATGCTCGTGTTCGTGGTGGTCACGCTGCGTGCGCTCTTTGCGCGCAACGCCGACGTCGCGCACATGGCCCAACTGCCGCTCGAGGACTCGGAGGTCAGCCGCCATGAGTGAAGTTCGACGCAAAGACGCCATCGCCGGCGACATTGTCCACGAGTACGACGGCATCGAAGAGGCCGACAACGAGCTGCCGATGTGGTGGATCGCCATCTTCGTCGGCAGCATCGTGTTCGGCGCCGCGTACTGGCTGATCTACGAGTCGTATCATGCAGCTCCGTCGGCGCGCGAAGAGCTGGCCGTAGCGGAAGCCGAGCAGCGCAAGAAGGCTGGTGTGGTCGGCGATGAAGACTTGATGCTGGCGTCGAAGAATCAGGCTGCCGTCAGCGCAGGCAAGTCCGTCTTCACCACCAACTGCGTCGCGTGTCACGGGGACAAGGCCGAAGGCAAGATCGGTCCGAACCTCACCGATGGCTTCTGGTTGCACGGTGGTGCGCCAGCGAGCATCTTCGCCACCATCAAGGACGGCGTCCCGGCCAAGGGCATGCCGACCTGGGGGCCCGTGCTCGGCGCGGGCACCGTCAAGAACGTAGCTGCGTACATCCTCACCTTGCGCAACACCAACGTTGCGGGCAAGGAGCCTCAGGGCGAGCGTTGGTCAGGACCCTGATCTTCCTCTCCCTGGCTCGAGCGTCGTGGGTCGTAAGTCGTGACCACTCATTTCAAGCTGTACGATAAGGCCAGCTCGCTACGAGCGGACGGCAGCCGCAACTTCGTGCATCCTGCCGATGTCAGCGGCCGCTTCGACCGCTCGCGCAAGCTGGTCTTCGTCGTGCTGATCGCTCTGATGGCCGTGCTGCCATGGTGGTCGATCGGTGGGCACCCGGCGGTCTTCCTCGACGTCCAGCACCGCTGCTTCTATCTCTTCGGTGCCACGTTCAACGCCCAAGACTTCTGGCTCACCTTCTTCCTTCTCACGGGCGTCGGCTTCGCGCTGATCGTCACCACGGCGCTGTGGGGCCGTCTATGGTGCGGCTACGCGTGTCCGCAGACCGTGTTCCTCGAAGGGCTGTTCCGCCCCGTCGAGCGCCTGCTGGAGGGCCCGCGCATCGAGCGCATGCGTCGCAACCAAGCACCGCTCGGCTGGGACAAGGCGTGGCGCAAGCTCTGCAAGCACGTCATCTTCATCGCGCTCGCGTTCGCTATCGCCCACATCATCCTGGCGTACTTCGTCTCGCTGCCCGGTCTGTACCGCATGGTGCTGTCGCGGCCGTCCGCACACCCGGAAGCCTTCGCGTGGGCCGCCAGCCTCACCGGTATCCTCTACTTCGACTTCTTCTGGTTCCGCGAGCAGCTGTGCCTGATCATCTGCCCCTACGGTCGGCTGCAGTCGGTGCTCGCCGATCACGACACGCTCGTCATCGGCTACGACGCCCCGCGCGGTGAGCCACGCGGCAAGGCCGGCGCGTTTGGCGCCGGTGCCTGCGTCGACTGCAGTCGCTGCGTCGTGGTGTGCCCCACGGGCATCGACATTCGCAACGGCCTGCAGATCGACTGCATCGGCTGCGCGCGCTGCGTCGACGCCTGCGACGAGGTGATGGACAAGTTGCAGCGGCCTCGCGGCCTGGTGCGCTACGACTCGCAGAACGGTCTGCTCGGCAACCCCACGCGGCGTTTTCGTCCGCGCGTCGCACTGTACGGCGTGCTTGGCCTCGCCGGTGTGGTCGCCTTTTCGATCGCACTCTCGCGCAGCACACCGTTCGAGGCGAACCTCTTGCGCTTGCGCGATGCACCGCCGTTCGTCGTCGAGAACGGGCGCGTCCGCAACGCCTTCGAGGTCCACGTCGTGAACAAGCGCAACCACACCACCCGCTTCGAGCTGCGCGGCGGGCGCGAGCGCGGTCTGCGCTACGTGATAGCCATGCCGCGCATTGCACTCGCAGCGCTCGGCGATCAGCGCATCCCCGTGTTCGTCGACTTCGCCGCCACCGACATCCACGATGGCGAGCTCGCCAGCATCGATGTGCTCGCCGACGGCGTCGTCTTGCGCACGCTGCATGGGCCGCTCTTGGCACCGGCCGCGCGCAAGTGAGCCAGAGGCGGGTTGGCATCCGCGCGGGCTCATCGGTATGCTGCGCGCTCCCTTGAGACCTCGACAGGTGGCCGCATGATCAAGCGTGTCTGCAAGCAACCCGCCCTGCTGCTCTGCTTCCTGCTGCTTGTGGCGAGCGGCCTCGGGCCACGGTCTGCGGCGGCCGAGGCCAGCCTCGGGCCGCACCTCGGCGTGAACTTCGACTGGGGCGAGCTCTTCCTCGGCGGCGAGGCGCGCGTCGACCTCGCCGACCTCTCACCCGAGGTGAAGCTGCAGCTCGACCCCTACCTCTCGCTCGCGCTCTTCGGTCACGGCAGCGCGATCGATCTCGGTTGCAACGTGCCGTTCCAGTTCATGATCCACGACTCGTCTGTGCGCCCCTTCGCGGCGCCGGGCCTGGCCATCATCCATTACAGCGGCGGCCACGCGTCCGACACCCAGCTCTACCTGAACATGATCGGAGGTGTGCTCTTCGATCTGGGCAGCGTCGATCCGTTCGTGCAGCTCAAGGTGATGGTCCCGCACGGCAGCATGGCCGAGCTCATGGGCGGCGTCCTGTTCAAGCTGTAGCCGCCCGCAGCCGCAGGCCGCCGGAAGGAGTCCCGTGCCAGATCCGTGGAAAAAGCACAGCCGCAAGGTGCTCTCCGAGCATCGCATCTTCACGCTGCTCTGCGAGCACTTCGAGTCGCCGCGCACCGGCAAGGATCTCGACGCCACGATCATCGTCGCGCCGGACTGGGTGAACGTCATCGCGCTCACCGACGACGCGCGTTGCGTGCTGATCAAGCAATACCGCTTCGGCACCGACTGCGTCACCCTCGAGATCCCCGGCGGCATCATCGATCCCGGCGAGACGCCTGTGCAGGCTGCGCTTCGAGAGCTGCGCGAGGAGACCGGCTATGCGTCGTCGCGCTGGACCTCGCTCGGCTCGATCGCGCCCAACCCCGCCTTCGAGCGCAACCGGCTGCACTCCTACCTGGCCGAAGGCTGCGTTCGAGTGGGTGACCAGCAGCAGGACGCCGGTGAGGACATCGAGGTGGTGCTCGTCGACGAGTCCGACATCGACGGCCTGCTCGCGCGCGGTGCGCTCGACCACGCGCTGGTGGTGTTCGCGTTCCAGAAGCTCGCGCTCCTGCGCCGCGGCTTTCCGGTCCTCTGAGCAGTCGCCGCCCGCCGCGGCCGTCGGACGGCCAGCGTGGTTTGTGCGCGTGGTAGCGCGGGTCCCGAGCACGGGTGAGCAGGTGTGCAACGTCACACCCAGCTGATCCGCGTCCTACACAACCTGTGCAACGCGCCACACAAGCTAGGTAGGATGCTCACCCACAATCGGTGTCGATCTTGCCTGTCTCGTAGAAAAAGCCAATGATTTCAATGATGGCATGGATAGTGCTTAACGAGGGGTGTCGCAACGGGCGATGTCACAAGGAATGGCCATGTTACGTATAAAGTTCGCTACAGCTTTCGTGTTCCTCCTGCTGGCGTCGAGTGGCGCCTCGGCCAATTTCATCGACTTCCGCACGAGCGCTTTCTCCACGTCAGACTACAAGACCAGCTTCCAGTACACGGACGCCGATGGAACGAAGCTGAACATCGTGCCGGGTCCGGCGGGCACAGCATCGCTCTACTGGGACTCCACCGATGGTTTCGGTGTGCGCGGCTCCGCCGGTTACGAGACCGACGAAATCGACAGTGCGGAATCGCTTTCGGTCAACTTCTCCAAGAACGTCTACGTCAACAGCTTCCTCGCGACCGACCTGTTCAACGAGAGCGGCTACCTCGAGATCGGCTACTACTCGCTCAACGGCGGGAGCGCAGTCAAGTTCATGGCCGACGCCTCGCAGGTCCCCACCACCACCAACGGCGTCAAGACCGTCGCCGTCAACAACTACGCCAACAGCATCACGTTCACCGCACCGGGAAAGCTGTGGAGTGGCTTCCAGCTGCAGAACCACGAGTTCTCGGTGGCTGGCATCACCATCGGCTCCGGTTCGTCGGTTCCGGAGCTCGACCCGGGCCCCGCATCGAGCGCGATGGCACTGCTCATCGCGGCAGGCTTCGCGCTGCATGGTCGGCGGCGTCGCACCGCTGCTTGAAGCGCTGAGCAGCGAGCCTGCAACACGAAGGCGTGTCGACCGAGTGGTCGGCGCGCCTTCGATGTTGGTGCGCGTCAGCTGCGCCGCGCCAGGGCTTCGGCGAGCTTCTCCATCCCCGTGATCGGGTTGCCTCGCCCAGCGCCAGAAGCGGCGTGATCAGCCGCGAGACGCCGAGCTCCTCGTACGCGCACAGGCTGTCACGGATAGCGCGCGCTTAGTCCAGCGGCACCATCGCGTGCTCGAAGGTCCACACCGACTCGAAGTCCAACTCCTCGGCCTTGCGCGCGAGGCCGAGCATGCGGTCGGGACGGCAGACGCCGACGTTGATCGGGACGAGGCCGACTTTCATGCCTCGGCTTATCCCGGACGCGGCGGCGTGCGCCTACGGCGAGCCTGACAGCCGACCAGGCAGCCGATCAGCCGCGCGAAGCGAACTTGGCCGCGAAGCGCATCGTGGTCACCAGCGGGCCAGCGCCGAGATTCGAGAACATCTCGATCAGGCCGGCGACTTGGTCCACGAAACTAGTGAAGTGCGTGATGCGATCCATGCGTTCTGCGCGGTGCTTGTCGGCGCGCACGTGCGACGCGGACTTGGCTTCGTGCGCCAGCGCGTTGACCGCGCGGATCGAGGCCATCAGCGGCGAGAACTCGCGGCGCGCGCGCTCGCGCACCGTCGACATGAACCACGACCAGGGGTCACGCTCAGCGACGAAGCGGGTCTCCTGCGCATCTTCGTGCTCGGAGCTGCGCACCACGCCGAACGCAACCAAGGTCTGCAGGTGCTCGGAGCACTCTTCCAGCTCCATGCTGAGGTCAGCGGCAACCTCGCTCACGGCCACCGGTTCACCCGCGAGGTACAGCACCGCGTGGATTCTGCCCACGCTGTTCTGCATGCCGAAGCCCTCCGCAAGACGTCCCCAGTTCTCGATGAAGCGGTCCTCGATGCTGGGAAACCGGCCGCTGACGGCGTGATGCGGAGGGGGAGGTGCGCTCGTTCGAGAAACCGTCGATACAGCGGAAATCATGAAATCCAATACTCCGGACGCGTCGGGCGCCTGTTCAGTTAATGCGCCGCAGAACGTGAGCTGTGATCGATCTCGGCAGATTTTTGGAGTCTGCGCATAGGCCGACACACGAATTTTGGCCGGAGATGTCCGGTCGGCCGCACGGCGGTCGCGGCGGGGGCCTGGAGGCTAGGCGCGCAGCCGACTGGCACCGATGCTCACGACCTCGAGCGGGTCGAATTCGGCATGTGCGGGGGCGCCGAAGTACCGGGACACGGCTTCGCGGACGGTCGGCATGAGCGTGGTGCCACCGGCGAGCAACACGGCGTCGACGTCAGAGGTCGCTACACCGGCGTCGCGCAGGACCTGGTCGCAGATCAAGAAGGTTCGGGCCACGAACGGGTCGCTCACGCGCTTCATCGTCTCGCGATCCAGCGACACGGCCTCGGCGGCGGCAGGCGCGCCGGGGTCGATCTGGGAGAGCTCGATGCGTGTCTGGGGCGCGAGCCCGAGCCGGATCTTGGCGCGCTCGCACTGCAGCGTCAGTCGGTCGCTGGTCTCGGCCTCGGAGCGCAGGTCCCAGCCGTAGTGTTCGAGGGCTCGCACGGCCGCCCAGTCCGCAAGCGCTCGGTCGATGTCGTCGCCGCCCAGGTAAGGGTCACCGCCGTGCGCGATCACGCGTGCGGGGTGGGTGGACACGTCGAGGATCGCGAGATCGAACGTCCCGCCGCCGAAGTCGTAGACCACGACTCGGTTGTAGCGCTGTCGCCCTTGCTCGAGGTACGCGACTGCCGTCGCGACCGGCTCTGCGACCGTCGATACCTGTCGCAGGCCCGCCTTTTGTGCAGCGTCCACCGTCGCTTGGCGCGCAGTCTCGTCGAATGACGCGGGGACTGCGATCACGGCATCGGTTTGCATCGGATCGACGCGGTGCATGCTCAACAGCTTGCCGACCACGTACGCTGCGATGTCACTGGGCGTGTAGGCGCCCGCGCGCGTCTTGAACGCGCACTGGCCGCCAGACGTGGCGATCAGCTCGAAGGGATATTGCTTGCGGAACGCCGTGGCGTTGTACGAATGCCAGCTCTTGCCCATCAAGCGCTTGGCCGAGAAGATGGTGTTCTTCGGGTCGATGGCGCGGCGCTTCTTTGCCGGTGCGCCGACCAGCGTCGCGCCGCTCGGTGGAAATGCGACGACCGACGGCAGGATGGCTCCGCCTTCGGCCGCGCTTGCGAGCGCTGCGCCCTCGATCGCGCCCACGGTGTTGGTCGTCCCTAGATCGATGCCGATGGTGCGGTTCATGCGCCGGCCCCTTCCACGTAGCGCCGGATCAGCTTGCGGTCGGTTGCGGCGATGTCACGCCATTCGATCGCGTAGTGCTGGCGGATCTCGTCCACGGCGAGCCGCACGACGGCGCGCAGTTGCAAGCGTTGTGCTGCACCCGGCAGGAAGAACTGCAGGCAGCCCTCGCTGTTGAGCTGCAGCTGATGGTTGCACTCCAGGAGCATGCCGTCTTCACTGACGTTCAGACAGTTGGCGAGCGTTGCGCCGCTGCTGCTATCGGTCTCAGCGAAACCGCGTGCGTGGACGAGCGTGTCGAGTGCGGCGCGCGGCGAGCGGCGCTGCGCGACCTCGAGCAGCGCTGCGATGGTGTCCAGCAGTTGTGTGTTGTCGACGGGCGAGATCAGGTGACAGTCCGAGCCCGCCTCGACCACGTCGTCCATCGAGCCTGTCACTTGCTCGGTGAGCATCACGAGCTTCGGCGCGGCCGCGCTGCGTGCCGCGCGCATGCGCAGACAGAAATCGGACACGCGGATGCCGTCGAGCTCCGAGCGAAACACGACCAGCGATGGGCGCCAGACCTCGGCCATGGCCAGAGCCGTGTCGGCATCGACGGCCGTGCGCACCAGGAACGACTCGCGATCGAGGAACGATTCCCGCAGCTCGCCCGAGAGCAAGTCATGGGGCACGAACAGGACGCGAGCGAGTCCCCGTGCGGTCGGCGGCTGGGTCATTCCTTCCACGCGTGTGACTTCAGTCTAACACGCTGGATCGAGCCATCGAGACCCAGCTCACAGTGCGTTCGTGTGGGCTTGTGGTCACGGCGTGCGCAAGCGCGCCTTCACAGGCCTGGCTCTTTGCGCCCCATGTGCCGGATGTCCTTGCCCTTGATCATGAACACCACTTGTTCGGCCAGATTGGTCGCATGGTCACCCATGCGTTCCAGGAACTTGGCGATCGATTGCACGTGGATGCCGTCCTGAACCGAGTCGGGCTGTTTGCGCATGACGTCCAACACTTCTCGAAACACGGCCCAGTAGAGCTTGTCGACCTGATCGTCTTGTGCGTGCACGTTCTGGGCCTTGTCGACGTCGCGATCGACGAACGCCTCGATGGCGTCGCGGATCATCATGCGCACGGCACGCGACATGCGCTCGATCTTGTCCCAGGGCCAGACCTGCGGCGCATCAGGCAACTCGATCGCGCGCTCGCAGATGTTCACCGCGAGATCGCCGATGCGCTCGAGATCAGTGACCATTTTGAGCGAGAGTGTCACGAAGCGCAGGTCGGAGGCGAGCGGTTGCCGCTTGGCGAGGATCAGCAGGCACAGCTCGTCCGACTCGACCTCGAGCCGGTTGACCACGGTGTCGCGCTCGATCGTCTCGCGGGCGAGATCCTTGTTGCCATCCAGCGTGGCGCGCACCGCGTTGACGATCATCTGTTCGACGACGCCAGCCATCTTGAGCAGCCGCTCGCGCAGCGACTGCAGCTGTTCTTCGTATTCTCGGTCGGTGTGCCCGCGCGTGATCATGATCTGCCCCTCAGCCGAACTTGCCGGTGATGTAGTCTTCGGTACGTTGGTCGCGCGGTGACGTGAACAGCCGATTGGTCTCCGAGAACTCTACCAGATCGCCGGCCAGCAGGAACGCGGTGTAATCCGAGACCCGCGCGGCTTGCTGCATGTTGTGGGTGACGATCACGATCGTGTACGTCGCCTTCAGTGTGTGGATTAGGTCCTCGATGCGTGAGGTCGCCACGGGATCGAGCGCGGAGCAGGGCTCGTCCATCAACAGCACCTCCGGGGCAACGGCCAGCGCGCGCGCGATGCACAGGCGTTGCTGCTGACCGCCGGAGAGTCCGAGGCCTGGGCCGCTGAGCCGGTCTTTGACCTCGTCCCACAGCGCGGCGCCGCGCAACGCAGTCTCCACGATCTCGTCCGCGCGCCTGCGATCGAGGGAGCGGGTCAGTCGCAAGCCTGCCAGCACGTTGTCGCGCACGGACATCGACGGGAACGGGTTCGGCTTCTGGAACACCATGCCGACGCGGCGGCGCAAGAGCACGGGATCGATGTTTCGGCCGTAGACGTCGGCGCCGTCGAGGGTGACACGACCTTCGATGCGCGCGCCTTCGGACAGCTCGTGCATGCGATTCAAGCTGCGGATCAACGTGGACTTACCGCAACCACTGGGTCCGATGATCGCGGTCACGTTGCGCTCCGCGATCTGCATGTCGATGCCATGCAGCACCTTTTGTGTACCGAACCAGGCGTCGACTTTCTCGATCCCGAGCTTGATCGGCGATGGCCGGGGCGGTGGCGTCGAAGCGGGCAGGTGCATGCTCAGGACCTCTTCTTCTGCAGGCGGCTGCGCAGGTAGATCGCGGTGCCGTTGAGCACGAGCATGGTGGCGACCAGCACCACGATGCCCGCGGCGGCGTTCTCTGCGAACGCACGCTGCGGTCGCGAGACCCAGTTGAAGATCTGGATCGGTAGCGCAGTGAAGGGTGCGTCCAGGCCGTCGGGTACGAACGTGACGTAGGTGAGGGCCCCCACGACGACAAGCGGCGCCGTTTCACCGATGGCGCGCGCCAGCGACAAGATGGCGCCGGTGAGAATGCCAGGGTAGGCCATCGGCAGCACCACCTGGCGTATCGTCTGCCAGCGGGTTGCGCCCAGGGCGTAAGCGGCTTCGCGCAAGCTCATCGGCACGGTGCGCAAGGCCTCGCGCGACACGAGCACGACCATCGGCAGCACCAGCAGCGCGAGCGTGCATGCGCCAGCGAGCACGCTGCGGCCCATGTGCAGCGTGCGCACGAACAGACCCAGGCCCAAGAGGCCGTAGACGATCGAAGGTACGCCTGCGAGGTTCGCGATGTTGATCTCGATCAGCCGCGACATGCGCGATTGCTTGCCGTATTCCTCGAGGTGGATGGCTGCTCCAACGCCGAGCGGCAGCGCGATCAGCGCGGTGAGGCCCATCAGCCACAGCGAGCCGACGAGCCCGGGCAGGATGCCGGCGCGAGCTGCGTGGCGGGAGGGGTAGCTCGTGATGAACTCCCAGCTCAGCCGCCCGATGCCACTGTGGCCAACGAGCACGAGCAAGATGAGCAGGATGCCGAGCGGCAAGAGCACGGCGCCCAGCGAGAGCGCGAAAAAGGCGCGCTCGGGCCAGCGCGCGCGCGCTTGGGGCGTGTTCATGTCTGCCTCCGGAAGCGACGTGCCAGTCGATAGCTGGTCACGTTCATCGTCAGCGTGACCAGGAAGAGCGCTGCGCCGACCACGAAGATGGTGCGGTATTCCAGGGTTCCGGCAGGCGTGTCGCCCATGCTGATCTGCACGATGTATGCGGTCATGGTCTCGACTGACGCGCGCGGGTCGAGCGTGAGGCGGGGTTCCTGGCCGGCCGCGATGGCGACGATCATGGTCTCGCCGACGGCGCGCGAGATGGCGATGATCACGCTCGCTGCGATGCCGCCCATGGCGGCAGGCACGACGACGCGCAGGATGGTCGGGACGCGCGATGCGCCCAGCGCGTACGCCGCCTCGCGCAGGCCGCGCGGCACGGCACTGAGCGCGTCCTCGGTGAGCGATGCGATGAGCGGCGTGATCATGATGCCCATCACGGCGCCCGCGCTGAGCGCGTTGAAGCCGGCCAGATCCGGGATCACGGCCTGCAAGAGAGGCGTGACCACGACCAGCGCGAAGTAGCCGTAGACGATGGTCGGGATGCCGGCGAGCACCTCGAGCGCAGGCTTGCAGACCGCGCGCGCGTGCGGGGAGGCGAGCTCACTCATGTAGATCGCCGAGAGCAGGCCCAGGGGCAGCGCCACGGCGATCGCGATGAGCGTGGTCAGCAGCGTTCCGCAGAGCAGTGGCCAGATGCCGAAGTGCTTGTCCGAGAACAGCGGCGTCCACTGCGTGTCGAAGATGAGCTTGCCGAGGCCGACTTCGCGCAGGAACGCAAAGGTCTCGGCGGCGAGCACGAGCAAGATGCCCGCGGTCGTGAGTATGGTAGCGAAGCCACATGCAGCGAGCAGCACTTCCACGACGCGCTCGCCGCGTGAGCTCACGCGGACGAGCGCCTCGGCTGCCGGCACCTGCGCGGGCATCGCCATCGCCTCACTGCTCGCGGGCAAGCAGAGCCTCCACGGTCTCTCCCACCTGTGAGCCGCCCGCACCACCGAAGAGAGTGCCGACCGTGCCCTTCTTGAAGCGCGAGAGTGAGAGCTCGTAGGCCTTCGCCGGAAGCGCGACGTAGTGCGCCTCGTTGACCAGCTTCTCGCCGCGGGTCATGTAGAACTCCACGAACGCGCTGACTTCGGGGCGTGCCGCTGCGGCCTTGCTCACGTAGATGAAGAGCGGCCGTGAGAGCGGCTGGTAGGTGCCGTCGCGCACCGTCTGTTGCGAAGCGGCGATCGGGCCCTTGCCGTTGGCATCGTTGCCGTCGTCGACTGGCACGAGCTTCAGCTTGTCGCTGTTCTCGGCGAAGTACGCGAGGCCGAAGAAGCCGAGCGCCAGCGGATCACGCGAGACGCCCTGCACCAAAACGTTGTCGTCTTCGCTCGAGGTGTAGTCGCCCCGGCTCTTGTGCTCTTCACCGTTGATGGCCTTGGTAAAGTAGTCGTAGGTGCCGGAATCGACACCGGGCCCGAACAGATGCACGTCCTTGGCGGGCCAGCCGGCGCGGATCGAGCTCCACTTCATGACCTTGCCCTGCGCTGCGGGTTCCCAGAGACGTTTGAGCTCCGCGACTGTCATCGACTTCGCCCAGGTGTTCGCGGTGTTCACCACCACGGCCAGGCCGTCGTAGGCGACCGGTAGCTCGATGTACTCGATCTTCGCGGCCGTGCAGGTCACAGTCTCGGCGGGCTTGACCGGCCGTGAAGCGCCGGCTACGGCGATCTCACCCGCGCAGAACTTCTTGAAGCCGCCGCCCGTGCCGGAGACGCCGATCGTGACCTTAGCCGGGTTGGTCTTCTGGAACTCTTCGGCCACTGCCTCGGTGATGGGGAACACCGTGCTCGAGCCGTCAATCGCGATCACGGAGGGGGCCGCGGGCGCTGCGGGTGCAGCGGCTGGTGCAGCGGCCGAAGGAGCGGGCGCGGGCGCCGTGTTGCTGTCGGCTGCAGGTCGGTTGCTGCACGCGGCCGCGGTCAAGGCCGCCAGCACGCCGAGGTAACGCTTGATTGTCATCGTTTTGCCTTCCATCTTTGGCCGCAAACCTGCCCAGTGCGTGTGACAGCCGCGTGACGAAGTGGCAACAAGTTGGTGCGCAGCCACGCAGGGCGCCCGCCGCCGTGACGCGCCGCCGCTTCAGGCTGCGCTGCGCTCGGGCGTGGATCGCGCCGGCTGGTCGGCGACTGGCAGCGTGAGCCAGAACGTGGAGCCGTGCGGTTCCACAGGCTCGACGCCCACGGAGCCGTGCATCAGCCCCACCAGGTGCTTGACGATGGAGAGGCCAAGCCCCGTGCCGCCGAGCGCTCGCGACCGGCCTGCGTCGACGCGGTAGAAGCGCTCGAAGACGCGTGCGCGGTGGCGTTCGGGGATGCCGGGGCCGTCGTCGCTGACCGCCAGACGGATCTGTTGTCCCTGCCGGGTGGCCGTGACTTCCACTTCGCCCTTGTCGAGCGAATATTTGATCGCGTTGTCGAGTAGGTTGACCAGCACTTGGTCCAGGGCTTGGCTGTCGGCATGTGCGGTGAGCTCGGGGTCGATCTCGACCTTCAAGCTGACGCTCTTGTTCTTCGCAGTCCGTTGCAGCGTGTCGACCGCGCGCTGTGCGGCGCGGCGCAGCGGGATCCCTTCCAGGCACAGCGGGTAGGCGCCGCCTTCGATGCGCGCCAGGTCCAGAAGATCGGACAGGAGGTTGGACAAGCGCTCGGAGTGCCGGTGCATGGCTTCGACGAAGGTGCGCGCTTGCACAGGATCTTCCAGCGCGCCGCCGTCGAGCAGCGTCTCGGCGTTCGCGCGGATGATGCTCACCGGCGTGCGCAGCTCGTGCGAGACGTTGGCCACCAGATCGCGGCGCATCGACTCCATGTTCTTGACGTCCGTGACGTCGTGCAGCACCACCACCGAGCCACCGGTGGCTCGCAGACGCGTCGTGCGCGCGTGCAGGTAGCGCGCCGGGTCGCCCAGCGCGAGCTCGGCAGTGGCCGAGCCCGACTTCGTTCGCTCGACCAGATCGACCAACTCGGGCACGCGAACGGCCTCGACCAGCTTCTTGCCCGCGAAGTTGTCGGTCAGCGAGAGCAGCTGGCTCGCCGCGGGGTTGACCATTTCGATGCGATCGGAGGCATCGAGCGCGATCAGACCCTCGCTCACCCCGTTGAGCACCGTGTTGAGTCGGTCGCGCTCCTTCACGAGCGCGTCGATCGTGCGCGCTCGGTCATCGGCGAGACGATTCAGCGAGCCGGCGATGTGACCCAGCTCATCTTCCGAGGAGACGGGGATGCTGCGCTGTCCACCGCTCAGCACGGCCCGCGCGTTGGTGACCAGCGTGCCAAGCACACTCGCTGCGAGATGGGAAACCACCGCGCTGACGAGCACTGCGACGAACAAGCCAAGGCCAGCCGCCAACAGCAGCAGCAGCCGCTGGTGCGCGAGCACGTCGCGTACCGAATCGAGCGGCATCGCGGCGCGCACCACGCCGTGGTGCTCCGGCCACGGCACCGCCACGTACAGCACGCTCTTGCCGACGGCGGTGCTGAAGCGCGGCACGACGGCATCGTTGCCGGCCATTGCGGTGATCACTTCCGGGCGGTGCCGGTGGTTCTCTGCCTGCTTCAGACCGTCGAGTGAAAGCGCGGAGTCACCGATCACCGTGCCTGTTGCATCGATGAACGTGATCCGTGCGCTGCTCGACGCGCCGAGTTGGTCAGCCAGGGCGTCGATCGATTGCGTCGTCGCGGCCGGTCCGAGCGCCTGGGCCGCGGCGCGCGCGGTTCGCGCGTGTCGCAAGAGCTCATGCTCGAGCTCGCTCTCCTGCAGCCGGCCGAGCTCGCGTTCCAGGTACAGTCCGCCCGCGAGTCCGACGACCACCGTGACCCCGAGGGAGAAGCCGAAGACCTTGCCGCGAACACCGAGCCTCAAGCGCCCTCCCTCGGTTTGTCGAGGAAGCGATAGCCCACGCCACGCACCGTCTCGATGTAGTCGCCTGCATGCCCGAGCTTCTGGCGTAGCCGCTTGACGTGCGTGTCCACCGTGCGCGTGGTGAGCTCGCTCGGCATCTGCCAGACCTCTTCGAGCAGCTGGTCGCGCGTCTGAACGCGGCCCTTGCGGTCGAGGAGCACCGTCAAGAGCTTGAACTCGAGCGCCGTGAGCGTGACCTCGAAGGTGCCGACCCAGACGCGGTGCGCCTCGGTGTCGACCCGCAGATCGGCGAAGCGACGCTCGCCACCGGCGGGGGCCGGCGCTTCGCTGGCGCGTGCACGACGCAGAATGGCGCGAACGCGCAGCATCAGCTCGCGCACGCTGAAGGGCTTGACCACGTAGTCGTCGGCGCCGACTTCCAGCCCGATGACGCGATCGATTTCCTCGCCCTTGGCCGTGAGCATGATGATCGGCACGTGCCGCGTGCGTGGGTCTTGCTTGAGTCGCTTGCAGATCTCGGTGCCGGACAGATCGGGCAGCATCAGATCGAGCAAGACGAGATCAGGGGCGGGGTCCACGGCTGCCGCGCTGAGCGCGGCCTCGCCGGTGTGAGCGACGCGCGTGGCATAGCCCTCGCGCTTGAGGTTGAATTCCAGCGTCGTGACGAGATCCTCTTCGTCATCGACGACCAGGACTAGTGCAGACATGGGTTTTTCATCGGCTTTGACGCAGTGCGTCGGTTGGGCGGGATGGTATGCGAGTGGCCGCAGCGTGCAAAGGCTCGTTCGCCTGCGCGACGCCAACGTGCCGCGTGCCACTGTGTAGGGTCGCCACGTGGCAGTCGCGTGACGGAATCGAGTCAACTGGGAAAAAACCAGAGTCGTGTGGCACGCGCCGCACGACCGGTGTCGCTTGCTGCACCTGACGAAATTTCCACGAATGTCACCGAGTCTCCCCCGTTCTGTAGCAGGCGGATCGGAGGCTCGGCGCATGGAAATCGCCGTCCTGGACCTGGGCTCGACCACGTTCCACCTGCAGCACGTGCGGGTCGACGCGAACGAACAGTTCACTACCACTCTCGACACCAAGCGCACGCCGCTGCTGGGCGCGCGGGTGTTCATCGATGGCTTCATCGATCGCCGCAGCTGGCTGGAGAGTCTCGACGCGGTCTGGGAGCTGATGTGCGCTTCTCGCGATGCACGGCCGAGCTACACCGCCGTGGTCGCGACCAGCGCGATTCGGGCTGCCTCCAACGGGCCCGCCTTGGTCCGAGAGATCGAGCGCCGGCACCTGGTCAAGGTGCGGGTCCTCGACCCTAACGACGAAGCGCGCTTGGCGTATCTCGGACAGAGTACGACGCCGCTGGTTGGCGGTCGGCGCGTGGCGGTGGTCGACCTCGGGGGTGGATCCGTCGAGATCGCGGTCGGCGAGGGCACTCGTTGCATTCACGCCGCGAGCCTACCGATTGGGGCGGTGCGCATGCGCGCGCAGTCGCGCGCGGCGGTGTTCGACCGGCAGGCCGCCTCGGCGCTTGCCTTGCACGTACGCGAGCAACTCGACGGTGCGCTCAGGGGCGTGCGAGAGCTGAAACCTGAAGTGATTGTCTTCGGGTCGGGCAGTGCGCGTGCGGCCCGCAAGCTGCTCACGCGTGGCACGGCTCAGCCCGGCAAGACTGGGCCGATCGTCCTCGCCGACCTGCGCTGCGGCCTCGACGAGCTCATCGGCCTGTCGAGCGACGAGCTAATCACCTTGGGCGTCGAGCCTCTGCGGGCGGATACCGTGCTCGTCTCGGCCACGATCATGATCCAGATTCTCGACTCGCTGGGCGCGATCCATGTGCACGTGTCCGACCGCGGTCTGCGCGACGGAGTTGCGCTCGAGCTCTACAGGCAAGAGCTCGTGTGTGGGTCGACGAGCAAAGCGATCGCCACCGCGCGCTGGCCGCTTGGCGCAGGCCCCCTCATCGTGCAACCCCGCGGCTGAGAGCAGCGCACGACGTTGGCGAACTGCGCTAGCCCAGTCTCCGTCACGAACATGTCACGTAAGCGCGACGCCGTTGACACCGTGGCACGCGAGCTTCCGCTCCGTGAGCTTGATGAATGCGCGAGTAGTTCGCATGCGGCCAGCGGCCAAAGCTTGCACCAACAATCGCACACGCCACGCAAAGTTCGCGTCGCAGCCCCGCGCTCGTCACACACGGCTCCTAGGGTGCCGCCCAACCTCGGTCGCAAAAACACGCCGGGTACAAGGAAGGAACAGCTGACTATGAAGAACCCACTTTGCCTGTTCGGCAAACGAGCTGCAGCTCCCGGCCTGGCCGTGGCAGCGGTGCTCGCGCTGGCAGCACAGGCGCATGCCGCGCCTTGCGCCAGCTTGCCCAATCCCGTCTACATCGCGGGCTCGTCCGCGGTGAAGCCGTTTGCAACTGTGCTCGCACAAGCGCTCGCCGCGCAGGCGACGCCCATCACGCTGATCTACCAGGGCCCCGGTTCGTGCTTTGGGCCAGGTTACATGAGCACCAATCCCCCAGGCAAGCTCACCGGCGGCGGCACGTACTGGGACACCACGCTCGCCACGCCGGCGTTCACTGGCACTTGCACGACCGATGACGCCAACGGCGGCGACACCGTCAACATCGGCGTCTCTGATGTGTATGCGTCCACATGCGGCGTCACGTTGGACCCGAGCGTGCAGGACTTCCACGGCCCGATCCAGTCGATGACCTTCGTCGTCCCGATCAGCAGCACCGGCGGCTCGACCCAGACCATGATC
>DASVHQ010000141.1:0-34917 GCA_036382515.1 Polyangiales bacterium
ACGTGGAGATGTCGTGCGTGGACCTCAGCACTTCTTTGCCGTCTTTGATCACGCTCACGCTCAGCCGTGAGTGCGCCGAAAGTCTGTGCCGGTGTCTCGACAGGTCGAGCGTGCGCTCGGCCCCACTGGCCACGGTCTTGCCGTCGATCTTCCAGATCGTGAGCGCGCCGGTGTCAGCTGAAACACGCGCCGCATGCGCACCGGCGACCTCCGCGCTGACGATGTTCGAGTCGGCCGACGCGTGAAGCACCAGATCGGCCTCGATGCCCGGCTCCGCGCGGGCCAGAGCTTGCGCCGCCTCGGGAAACTCGCTCTTCTCGAAGCGACCCTCCTGGTAGGCGACCAGCGCCTCTTTTGGGAGCGAGTCGAGATAGATCGAGAGCTCGCGGTAGGTCACGCACTTCACCTCGGGCAGGTGACAAACTGCCTTCGCGAACTCCTGCATGGCGTTCCAGTAGGCACCACCGTTCCAGCGGCCGAAGTGATGACCGATGTGAACCGGTGCGCGATTGCCCAGGTAGTTGTTGGCGAAATACGCGAGGTAGGTCTTGAGCATCTCCGTGCGAAACTCTTCCTCGCGTGCCGGCTCCTCTTTGCCGCCGGACTGCGCGAAATAGAAGTTGTAGTCCATGGAGAGCGTGCGCTTGCCCGTGCCTGCGATGCGCAACTGCGCGAGCGGGAAGTTCCAGATGCCGTGCTCGCGCTGCGGCCAGTACGCCATCTCGGCGGTCTTGCTCGTGTCGTACTTGAAGTGCCTGGCGGCCAGCACTTCGTAGGTCGCGGCGTCGTGGCCGAGCAGCGGCGCGCGAAAGCCCACGATGCTTTCTGGGGTGAAGTGAAACGGCGAGCTCGCCAGCGTCGTGAGCCCGTTGTTCGGCACGGCGTCGAAGACCAAGTGCGGGAACTGATCGAACTCCTTGCTCCACTGCTCGTAAGTCCACTTCGTGCCGTCGTAGTGACCGTTCACGTGACTGCCGATCTCGTGACCGCTGTCGTAGGCCTTGTTCACCCAGGCGATGCGCTCGGCGATCTCCTCGGGCTTCGGGCCACCGAAACCGATGGCGGAGCGACCGGGACCGTGCGTCGGCTCGACGTACTGTCGCTTCTTGGCGTCGAGCAGGAAGTACACGCCGCTGATGAAGTAGGTGAACTTGATGTCGTTGTCCTGCGCGAACTGCAGCGTGTCGCGCCACCTGTCCAGGTTCAGAGAGCCGTCGAACGCGAGCAGCACGAACTGCGGTGGTCGCGACGTCTGGGCGTGCGCCCTGCCCTGCGTTGCGAGCAAGCTCACCAACAAGCAAACACACGATCGTGAGAAGCGCTGCATCGGCGGACCTTACGTCATTTTCTGAGACGTGCGACCGCGAGAGGCGAGCTGCGCTTGCGCGCGGCTCAGCTGACGCCATTTGCCCCATCCGCCGAGCCGCGCGCGGCATTCCGCCGCAGGATGGCGGCACGCGGCGAGGCAGCGATGCATGCCACGAGTCGCGAACACGATTCGCACGGAACTCATTCGCACGGCCGCAGGTTTCATGTCAGGAAACGCTGCCGCTGCATCGACGACCAGGGTCCATCGCCGCAGCACGACCACCTTCGTCCGCCTCGAACCCACGCGCTCCCAACGTGATGCAAACCTTATCTCTCGGCTACTGGGGACTCACCGCGGCGGCGCTCGTGGCCTACTTCCGCTTGCCACGCGTGGGGCAGAACGTGCTGCTGTTGGCGGCGAGCATCACCGTCTGCGCCGGCTTCGGCTTTCGCTGCGTGGTGCTGCTGATCGCGAGCACCGTGCTGGATTACGCCATCGGGCGCCGGCTGGAGTGGTCGCGGCCCGAGTCGTCGCGCTTGCGCTGGACCTGGTTCAGCGTGGTGTCGAACGTCGGACTTTTGGCACTGGCAAAGTACGGGCGCCTCTTGTCGGGCCAGCCGTCGAGCTTGCTCGGCCACGCGCTCGGCGAAGAGCTGCGAAGTTGGTCGACCCTCGGACTGTCGTTCTACACGCTCGCCCGCATGACGCACACGCTCGATGTGTACTATCGCATCATCCGACCGGCTCGCAGCTTGCTCGACTTCTCGCTCTTCGTCGCATTTTTCCCACAGCTCACCGCTGGTCCCATCGAGCGCGCGCGCAACATCCTTCCGCAGCTGGCCAAGCGCCGCCGCTTCGAGCTGACACGCCTGTACGAGGCCACGTGGCTAATTGGTCTCGGACTGTTCAAGAAGGTCTTCGTGGCCGATCATTGCGCGCTCTTGGTCAAGCGCCTGCTCGGCCCCGGAACCGCCCACAACGGACTCGAGCTTCTCCTTGGCACCTACGCCTTCGCGTTCCAGCTGTACGGCGACTTCGCCGGCTACTCCGACATGGCGCGTGGCACGGCGCGCCTCTTCGGCATCGAGATCATGCAGAACTTCGAGGCGCCGTACCTCGGCTTGAACCTCGCCGAATACTGGAGGCGCTGGCACATCTCGCTGTCTTCGTTCCTCGAGGACTACGTGCACCGCCCCGCCGTGATGACCTTGCGCGCGCATGGAACGGTCGGCGTGGTGATAGCCATCTGGGTCACGTTCCTGCTCAGCGGTCTGTGGCACGGCACGGGCTGGACCTTCGTCGCGTGGGGTGCGCTGCACGCCGCCGGACTGTCTGCGTTTGCCCTGTCTCGCAAGCTGCGAAAGCAGCTGAAGCAGCGCCTCCCCAGCCAGCTGTGGACGGCGCTCTCGTGGCTGCTGACCTTCCACTTCGTCTGCTTCGGCTACGTGTTGTTCCGCGCCCCATCCCTGGCCAGCGTCGCGACGACCTTGTCGGATGCAGCCGCAGGCTTCGCCGTCACGCTCAACGTCGGAAGGACATGGAGCGCCGTGCTGTTCTACGCCGCGTGCTTGCTCAGCCTCGACGTCATGCAGCGCCGCCAGCGCGACGCGTTCTGGATCTTCGCGCAGCGCCCCTGGGTGCGCACGCTGTGTTACGCGGTCTTGTTGCTGTGCGTCGTGCGCCTGTTCGCTCCCGGGGACGCTTTCATCTACGCCGAATTTTGATCAGCGAGTTGCACGTGTCCCAGCAAGCCCCCATCGAAACGCCCCAGGCCACGGGTCTCGCGCCGCGGCGCGGCGTACCACCGGCGCTCGCTCGAGCCGAGCCTGCAGTGGTTGCGCATCCCGCGCGCCCGACCACGCGCGCGACTGGCCACGCGTCGCCTGCGGCTTTCGGCTGGGCGCTCGGCCTGGCGATGCTGACCTCGGCGGTGGCTTGGCTCTCGGCCATCGCGTTGCTCGACTCCGGCCCGCGCACGGTGCTGGTGCTGGGCGACTCGGTGTTCGCGAACTATCGGTTGGAGCGCGGTGGCAGAGTGCAGGACTGGCTTTCGCGTGAGCTGGGACGCGGCTGGTCTACCGTCAATCTTTCGGAACCCGCAGCGCACACCGGGGACCTGTACCTGCAGCTGGCGAAGGCGGAGTTTTTGCGCGTGCAGCCGAGCGTGGTCGTGATCGGGCTGTCGCCGCAGAAGCTGCTCAACGAGCCCGACGAAGACCCTCGACTCGACGAAGACGGCACCAACCTGCGCTGGCTGCCGTTCGATCGCGAGGGCTACGAGCTGTTCAAGACATTGGACCCGCACCTGCAACGGGTCAGCGTGGTGCGCAAGCTCGGCCTCTTCACCGTGGGATTCTACGAGGCGCTCAGAAGCGTCTGGCTCGAGCACGTCGAGTGGCCGTGGGAGCGGCGGCGGCGTGCGCACGAAAGCCCGGCGCGCCGGCAGGCCTGGATGCGCGGGCATGCGCGCCAGATCGCGCGCCGCTGGGAGGCGGAGACGCGTACGCAAAGCTACGAACGCTTCACGGCCACCACCGAGGCGCACGACTTTCGGTTCCTGGTCGATGCGCTGCGCAGGCGAGGCGTCCCGATGCTCGTGGTCATGACCCCAGAGATGCACACAGGGATCCTGCACACGCTCTCGCCGCGGGTTCTCGAACGCATGCACCAGGCGTATCACTACTCACTGACCTACTGCGCGCAGCTGCAGGTGCCCGTGGTCGACTTCAACTCGCAACGCGAGCGTGAGCGCTTCGGTCCCGAGCAATGGGACGACATCTATCACCTGCGAGCCGCCGAGAGCTTCCGCCGCATGGCGCACGAGATCTACCGATGGATGGGCGCGCAGGGCCTCACGCCCGGCACGGCGAACGCACTGGCCTTGGCCGCCGACCGCCAGCCCCGATCACACGGAGCGACGCAACGCCCATGACCCTGGCCACGAACCTGGTAAGTGCTTTCTTCGCGACGGCCGCTGCGACACCCGAGCACGACGCGCTCGTCTTTTCCGACCACAGCCTGCGCTACGAGCAGCTGCAAGCGCGTGTGCAGCGCTTGCGTGCCGCTGTGGACGCCCAGACCGATGGACCGTGCTGTGGCCTGCTGGCGCAGCGCAGCGAAACGGCGTTTGCCGGCGTGCTGGCGATCTTGGCGGCGGGCTGCGCCTACGTGCCGCTCAACGTGGCGTTCCCCGCCAGCCGCAATCGCTACATCGCCGAGAAGGCCGGCCTGCGCACGTTGATCGTGGGACCCGAGTGCGTACCGGCGCTGCGTGCACTGCTCGCGGCGACGACGGCCCGTTATCGCGTCGTGACCCTGGAGCACGATCCCGCACTGGCCGAGCTCGCGAGGGAGCTGCCCGAGCGCGTGCTGTGGGAACTCGCGCCCGACGCCTGCGACCACCCGCCGGTGCAAGTGGCACCGAACGCGCCTGCCTACGTGCTCTTCACTTCCGGGAGCACCGGCCAGCCCAAGGGCGTCGTGGTTCGACACCGCAACGTGCAGCGCTACGTCGAGAGCTTTCTTTCCACCTACCCGATCGGCCCGGAGGATCGACTCACCCAGACCTTCGATCTGACCTTCGACCTGAGTGTCCACGACATGTTCATCACCTGGTCGGCCGGCGCCACGCTCGTCGTCTACGACGCGGCGGCATTGGCGGCTCCAGTGGCTCACGCGCGAGACCAGCGCGTCACGGTTTGGTTCTCGGTGCCATCGCTTGCCGCGTTGCTGGAGAGTCAGCGCCAGCTCGAGCCTGGGGCGCTGCCCGAGCTGCGCCTGAGCCTGTTCTGTGGCGAGAAGCTCACGTGGAACACGTGGCGCACGTGGAGCAGCATCGCCCCCCAAAGCCGCGTGGTGAACCTCTACGGCCCAACGGAGACCACCATCGCCATCACCCACTTCGAGGTTCCGCGAGACTTCCCCGAGGCCGCCGCGCTCCACGGCACGATCCCGATCGGGTGTGCGCTGCCCGGGCAAAGTGTGCAAGTGCGGAGAGACGACGGCTCGGCGTGCGAGACAGACGAAGCGGGTGCGCTGTGGCTCAGCGGCGATCAACTGACAGCTGGATACCTTGGCGAACCCGAGCTCACCGCAGCGCGCTTCGTCGCGACGGACTCGGGCCTGTGGTACCGCACGGGCGACGTGGTTGTGCTGGACGCCCGTGGGCAGCTGCAATTCCTTGGCCGTGAAGACTCGCAGGTGAAGATCATGGGCTACCGAGTCGAGCTCGGTGAGATCGAGCACGCGCTGCTGAAAGCGAGTGGCGCAGCCCAGGTGCTGTGCGACGTCGCGGTGCTGCGCAACGGCGTCGAGGAGCTATTCGCCGTATTGCCCGAACAGGTCGGCGCACAGAAGCGGGCGATCCGTGACGAGCTCAAGCGCCTGCTGCCGAGCTACATGTGGCCCAGGCAGTACTTCTTCGTGAACAGCTTCCCGTGCAATGCCAGCGGCAAGCTCGACCGCAGAGCGTTGCGCGAGCGGATCGTGAACACCCGGCCACCGCAGAGCTGAGCGGCCGCGCTACGCGGTACCGGCGCGTGCGCGCAAGCGCTCGATCACGTCGATCAGATCCGCGACGCGTGCCAGACGCTGAAGATCGCCGATCCCGAAGCGGATGGAGAACGCGCGCTCCATGCCAACGACCATGTGCACGTGGCTCATCGAGTCCCAGGCCTCGATCTCTTCGAAGTCGGTCTGCTCGCCGAAGCGCAGCTCGGGCTCATCGAAGACCTCGCGACCGAGCGAGACGAGCGTGTCGAGAATTTCTGATCGCGTCATGGCAGGCACCGCTGTTTGCGACGGGCGTATACCATGCCTGCCGCGGGCCGGGGAGCAGGCCACCGGGCGGGGGGGGCGCACTGCCGCCGCCGGGGGAGGTCGGTGCAGAGCTGACCGCTCAAGAGCTGTCAAGAAATCGGCGCAGAGCGAGCGCGCCCGCAGAAAGAACGCAGGAATACTCGCGTATTTCGAGGATCTTTCGAGGACGTAAGCCGCTATGAGCCATTTCTGGACAGCTCTTCAGTGGTGTCGTCCTGGGGCACGTGTACGCGGATCGCTTCCGCCAGGGCACAACGTCGGGCGACTGGGCCACGTTTCTGGGTCTGCGTCAGGGCCGGATCTACCCGCTGCATGTCGCCCTGCTCGCGCTGCTCATCGCGATCGAGGGTGTGCCGCTGGCGGCCGGTGTCTGGCATTCGCGTTCGTTGGAGATGGACACGGTCCTGTACCAGGTCCTGCTGGTGCAAGCGTGGGGCACGCTGCACCGCCTCACGTGGAACCACTTCTCGTGGTCGATCAGCGCGGAGTGGGCGGCGTATCTAGCGTTTCCGCTGCTGCTGCGTGTCGCTTATTTCCCGAGGCCCCCCTGGAGGGCGGGCGGGCGGGCGTGGTGCTACTTGCAGGCTTCGCGTTGTTCTGGATCGGTGCGACGAGCGGACAGGGGCTCGACGTCACCTACGATCTCGCCGTGCCGCGTTGCCTTGCGGAGTTCCGCGTCGGGCTCACGCTCAGCCGGATCGCCTGCGACGCTCGGCTCACGGCCCGTCATCGCTGGCTCGCGCACGACGCCTTTGCGATTTCAGCCGCGCGGGCCGCGCTGCTGTCTCTGGTCGGCGGCGCACGTGATGCGCTCGTGGTGCTCTGCATGTTCCCAGTCGTGCTCGCGCTTGCTCTCAACCAGGGATGGGTTGCACGCTCGCTGTGGCCCCGATCCGTACGCCCTATGCACCCGCATGCGCCGACTCCGAAACCAGCCTTGGAGCACGAACATAGCAGCGTTGAAAGCAGCGCTCGCGCAGAGCAGCACCCCGAGCCGCAGCGCGGGCGAGGTCATCGTGAGCCGCAGCCGGTGCCGTCCGCCTGGCACCCACGCGCCGATCAGTGCGTGGTTGGTTCGGTACAGACGCGCGCTCACGCCGTCGATGGTCAGCTTCCAGCCCGGATACCACACCTGCGCGACAATCAGGAATCCGTCGCGGTCCGACCGTGTGTCGTAGTCGAAGCGGTCGGCACTGCGCGCGACCATGGTCGCGTGTCCAGTTGCCGTTGCAACTGTCGTCGTGACATCGAGTTCGACGACGTGGGCGTGCAGGGGGGACTTGTCCGCCACCAGGGTCGCAAGCGACTGCGCCGCACGAACGCCCGACACCTCGCTGGCGAAATACGCGGGGCCGAGCGGGACGTCCGCAGCGTAGAGCTGGGCATTGACGAGCTCGGGGCCCTTGTAGAAGAGGAACGCCGGGACGGCTGTGAAAGAACCGAGGTGATGGAAGCCGATGGCCGGCAGTGGCAGCTCTTGCTCGGCGACGATGCGCTCGACATTCAACGCGCGCAGCAGATCCGGCCTGGCAACGCGATCGAGATCGGTCCAGATGACCGGTCGGCGCGGCACGTCTTGCGCCGAGCCGAAACGCAGAATCGAGAAGTACTCGACCCAGTGCTTGAGCGTGAGGCCAGAGTAGCCGTTGATGAGGTCGATTCCATACCACCCCGAGAGCCCGTAAGGCAGGACGCGGCGTCCGATCGCGGCCACGCGCCCACCTCTGGACGACGCCTGCGCGAGGGCCTCGTGAAAGCCGGAGGTCGGGACCAACTCAGCGAGTCGCGCGTCTTGCAGCCTCCACCCAATGCGCAGCGCGGAGTCACCGAATGCGACGGCACACGCCATGGCTCCCACCCACAAGAAGGCACGGCCATGTCTTCGCAGCAAGGGCTCGAGGGAGTCCAGGCCCAGCGCCGCCACCAGCACCAGCGCGAGCTGCACCAGCAAGAGCAGCCGTGGAGACTGCCGAAACCAACCGAAACCCAGCACGGCCGTGAAGAAGAAGCGCAGAAGCGGTGTGTCGAAGCAGAGCAGGAGGCCGAGCAACGCAGCGCAGCCGAGCAACCACGTGCGCCGTCGGGCACGCACCAACTCGAGTGAGAGCTCCTCAAACTGCCCCACGACCGAGAGCTCAACGTAGCCCGCGCACCGCATTGAGCCACGCCCCGGCGCGGCCTTCCCACATGTGCGAGGCTTCGATCACGCCGGTGTCGCGGCAGCGATTGCACTGCTCTGCCCTTGCGATGAACTCGTGAAACTGGTCGCTCGCGAGAAAGCCGGCGAGCTGCGTCTGCCGCACGCTGACCAGCGGCTCGGCCGTGGTGGTGCAGTCCAGGATGTCGCCGTTGGGCTCGACGCGCAGCGCAACCTTCTTGTAGTGGCAGCGGTAGGCGCAGGCTGCCTGGCCCAGACGCGCGAGGTACGCGCTCGAATCGCGCACGGGATAGCCACGCTTGCGCAGCTGCACGAGCGCATCGGCCACTCGGGTTTCCTCTTCGGCCGACAGCTGCACCATCGTCTCTGGCAGCGTGCGCTCGGCGAAGCCGTAATCGGAGAAGTTCATCGCCTGGAAGATCACGCGTAGACCGCGCTCCTTGGCGTAAGCTGCAACGGATTCCAGATGCTCCGCGTTCAGCCGCGACAGCACGCAGATCAGCACGACCGAGACCCGCGGGTAGCGAGCCTGGGCGAGCGCGAGGCCGCGATCGAGGCGCTCGAACAGGCCCGCGCAGCGCCGGATGCGGTCGTGCGCTGGGCCGATGGCGTCGACCGAGACGAGCATGCGGCGCAGGTGCGGCAGCACTTCGTCGCCGCGCTCGGCGAGGAAGTAACCGTTGGTGATGAGCGTGGTGTCGAGGCCCAGGTCCGCGGCCACGGCCAGCGCCTGGCCCGCGTCGGGGCGCACCATGGGCTCACCACCCCACAGCACGAGGCTCTGGAAGCCCGCGCTCGCCGCTTGCCGATACAGCTCGCTGATCTCGTCGATCGACAGCTCGTCGGCGCGTGAGTCCGCCGGACGCTTCCACAGACAGGTCAGGCAGTCGGCGTTGCAGCGCGCCGTGAGTAGATGCGACAAGATGAACGGGCGCTGGTCGTAGAAGCGCGTTCGCAAGATCTTGAGCGGTAGCTTGAGCGCGCGCATATCGCGGACCTAACGGAGCTTAGCGCAGATCGGCGCTGGCTTCACGCCGCGGCCGAGCGCTGTAGTGGGGTGGTGACCGACGGAGCTTGGGGGTCGGCTCGGTGTGTGCGCGGGGACGGTCGAGTTGCAAGATAACCATTCATCGCAACCTGCAGGGGCGCGTCGGGAGGGCGGGTCGCTCCCGGGCTCGCGAGAGTGTCCTCGGCACTACCGCCGCGGCTTCGCACGAGGCGCGGCGGGCCTGCGAAACGAGCCCGGGAGCGACCCGCCCTCCCAACACGCTCCAGTAGCCATATAGCCATGTCGACGTCAGCGTGACGTACGTCAGCGTGAGCATCGGCAGCAGTCAGTGCAAGCAACCGTGTCGTTGGCCTTAGACGACAACACTTCTTGCAACGTCGCGCCGCGTGCTCCCTCAGCCATGACATTGAAGCGCTTGGGGTCGGCATGTCGCTCTCGGGCTCGTTTCGCAGGCCCAAGGCGCCGCTTGCGAAGCTGCGGCGGTAGTGCCGAGGACACTCTCCCGAGCCCGAGAGCGACATGCCGACCCCAAGCGCCCCGGCAATAGCGATGAATGCTCAGCTTGCAAGCTGATCGCCCCCCGCCCAGCCCGCCGCGCCGCACGCGATCAGGCAAACAAGCGCGCGCCGAGCTCTCCGAGATCAGCCACGATCCAGTCCGGCTTCGGCGCGGTGTGCCCTGGCACGCGCTGGTCGTGCCCGCGCACCCAGACCGACGCCACCGCCGCCGCCTGCGCCATCCGGATGTCGGACTGCAGGCCATCACCGATCACCACGCACTGCTCGCGCAAAAGGCCCAGGCGTTCCACCAGGCAATCGAACATCAGCGTGTTCGGCTTGCCCACATCGTAATCGGTGTGCCGCTCGGCGGCGGCCTCGAGCGCAGCCACGATCGGGCCGCAGCCAGGCAAAAGGCGCCCAGCCTGCCCCGGAAAGTTCGCGTCGCGGTTGCAGGCCACGAAGCAAGTGTCGCGCTGCAAGGCGTCGAGACCGTCGCAGAGCAGCGCGTATGAGAACCCGGGATGAAAGCCCGCCAGTACGGCGCCACAAGCCTGCGGCTCGGCGAGCGAGAGACCCGCTCGAGAGACCTCGCTCTTCAGATCCTCGGTTCCCACGACGAACACGCCCTGCCCACGATCGAGACTGCGCTTGTGGATGAACCACGCCGCCGTTTCACCTGACGTGATCACCTCGTGCGCTTCACAGGCGATGCCCAGACCTCGGAGCTTCTGGAAGACCTTCTCCGATGACTTGCCGGAGTTGTTGGTGAGGTACGCCACCTGCTTGCCGGCGCGCTTGAGCGCGGCGAGTGTGTCCGCGGCGCCCGACAACAGCTCGTCGCCGGCGTAGACCACGCCGTCGAGATCGAAGATGAAGCCGGTCTTCTCACGCATGTCGAGCACGAGGGCGCAGCCGCTCGCGCCTACGAGTGCAGCGCCGCGATCGACTTCTGGTAGCGCTCTTCCATCATCACCAGGCGCGCGTCGTCCTCGCGGTGGATGAGACCGTAGTGGTTCTTCTTGTTGCGCAGCCAGGAGATCTCGAACTCCACGGCCTTCAAGAACGCCTCTTCACTGTTCTTGAGCGCGCCCGGGCAGTTGAACACCACCTTGCGAGTCTCGAAGCGGTCGATGTGGCCCGCAGGGAAGCGCAGGAAGAACGGCAGCGAATGCACGGAAACCGCGCCGCCAACGACCACGAGCAGGCCCTTGGCTTTCGCCTTCTCCGCCATGCGCAGGCAGATCGACTGCACCTGTTCGCCGTTCACCGAGTCGCGGTTGAGGCCCATCGAGCCGGTGAGGTCGACGCGGCCGAGCACGATGCCGCGCAGCTCGCCGATCTCCGGCAGCTTGAGCATCTCGTCGAAGTTGTTGCAGGCCGTGATGGTCTCGAGGTTGATCAGGAAGTCCATGTCTTCGCGCTGTTCGTCCGGGTAGGCGATCTTCACCGCGCCCAGGAACTTCTTGAGCGCGTACGCCGACTCGACCATGGGCGCGACCAGATGCTCGGTGCCCAGCGAGGCCGCCTCGAACATGTCCTTGATCGCCTCGCAGCCGCCGATCTTGACGGTCAGGCCGAGACCCGCCTTGCTGCTGATCTCCTTGAGCCGCATGGCTTCTTCCATGCGCGTGCCCTCGGCCTCGAACTCCATCTTCACGCCGCCGCAGTTGAACTTCTCTTTCAGCTCGACCAGCTGCGCTACCATCTTCTTCTCAAGTAGATTCATCGAGTCTCACTTTCTGACGCAAGCCGCGCACGACCGCGCGCATTATAGCCAGGTTTGGGATGGGTCCGCACTAAGCGGCGGGGGTGATGAGGGCGCGCGGGCGGCGAGTGCGACCGGCGGGGTTCTGACCTCTCACTGCGGCTTGGGGATGAGCATGTTGCGCGCCAGCTCGTCGCGATCCAGGAAGGGCGCGAGGTCCTCGAGCGGAGGCGAGACGATGCTGCCGTCGGGCAGGCGCCGCGAAGTGAGCTTGGGCGCGAAGTCCTGCTTGAGGTCGAGCACCACTTCGCAGATCTGCGGGCCCTGCCCCGTCAGCGTGGCAGAGATCGCTTCCGACATGCCGGCGTGGCTGCCGATGCAGCGGTACGGGATGCCGTAGGCGTAGGCGAGCTTCTCGAAGTCGGGGAAACCGAGCCCGCTCTCGGTACCGCAGCCCACGATGTTGTCCGAGAAGTAGTTCTGCTGGGTCTGACGGATCGAGTGGTAGCCGCGGTTGTTGAGAATGAAGATCTTGATCGGCAGCTTGTGCGTGACGATGGTCTGCAGCTCCTGCAAATTCATCTGGATGCTGCCGTCGCCCGCGATGCACACCACGCGCGCCTTGTCGGCCGCGAAGCAGGCGCCGATGGCCGCGGGCAAGTCGTAGCCCATCGAGGCGCAACCCGAGTTCGTGTAGAGGCGCTGGCCCTTGCGAATGAACGCCGCCTGGAACGTGGTGACGCACGCGGTGCCATCGCCGGTGACGACGATCTCGTTCTCCGGCAGCTCCTTGAAGAGCGCGTCCGCAAAGCAGTACGGGTTCACGGCCTCGCTGCCCTCCCAGTACTCGGGCAACACCACGGGATAGCGCACACGACGCTCCTGACACCAGGCGAGCCAGCTCGCGTGCTCGGTGTTCGGGCGCGTAACAGGCAGCGCGAGCAGCTCGCGCATGACGTCTGCGACGTCGGCGTGCACGGCCAGGTCGGGCTGCACGGTGGGCTTCTTCAGCTCGCTCGGATCGATGTCGACGATGACCTTGTAGGCCGCGCGCGCGAAGCTCTTCCAGTTGTAGCTGACCAGCCGGATGTTCAAGCGACAGCCGAGCACCAGCAGGAAGTCGGCGTTTTGCACGGCGAAGTTGCCGGCACGATCACCCACGGTGCCAGGCCGGCCGACGTAGAGCGGATGTTCGTTCCAGATCAGGTCGTGACTGTTCCACGCCGTAACGACGGGCACGCCCAGCTGATCGACCAGCCGCAGGAAGTCGGCATGCGCACCGCTCAAGCGCACGCCCGTGCCGGCGTAGATCACCGGGCGCTTGGCCTGCATGAGCTTGTCGCGAATCTGTGCGGCCACGCGCGGCAGCTCGCGGGTGTCGAGGTGCAGCTCGTCCTCGGCAGGGTCGTAGCCGCGCAGGCTCTCAGGATCGACGTGGGCGCTCTGCACGTTCATCGGCACGTCGAGCCACACGGGCCCGGGCCGGCCGTGAGTCGCGAGATAGAGCGCGCGCTCCAGGTGGTAGCGAATGCTGGTGGGCTCGGTGACCATGACCGCGTACTTGGTGACGGACTCGACCAGCTTCACGATGTCGACTTCTTGATCGCCGAGCTGACGCAACGGCAGGCCGGTGGAGCGCACGACCGTCTCGTACTTCACCTGGCCCGAGACCACGATCATCCCCATCGAATCGACGTAGGCGCCGTACACGCCGGTGATCGCATTGGTGCCGCCGGGGCCAGTCGTGACGTTCACGGCGGCCAGGCGATTGTGGATGCGGTAGTAGCTCTCGGCGGCCATCGCGCAGGCCTGCTCGTGGTGGCAGCACACGTACTGCAGCTGCGGGCTGCGGCCGAAGGCGTCGTTCAGGTGCATCGCACCGCCGCCCGTGACCAGGAAGACATGTTTCACGCCGTGCCTGGCGAGGCTCTGCGCAATGTAATCGGCAACTCGCACCGCGGGACTCCTTCGTGCGCGACCTTCACGCCAGCACGTGTTTGCACGGCCCAGCCCGTACCCGGCGCGCAGGCCGCGGCGAGAATACTCGCCCACCCCCCGCGATGGAAGCCGAGAGCGCGCGGGCGCGGGCGGGTGAACGCCGCCCTGCAGCTCTCGGCCGCGTGGCGGCCCGCAGCCGCGCCGTCTGCGACGGGCTCAGCCCGGTTGGCCCGCGCCGTGAGATGTGGTCGACCTATGATCACCGCTAGACTGCGGGACGTGCGAGCCGAGTCACGCCAGCCGCCGGAGCGAACCATCCGTGGCCAGGAACAGATCCTCGCAGCAGCCGTGGCGCTGGCGCTGGCCTGCTCGATCTACGCGCTGGGATTGCGTCAGTTCGGCGGCTTCGACGGCAGCGTCGTGGTCGACGTCGGGTGGCGCTTGGCGAACGGACAACGGCCCTTTCGCGACTTCCCGTGCACCCTACCCATCGCCTTCTGGGTCGGCGCGAAGTACGCCGTCCTGCTCTTCGGTGCGCGTTGGCGATCGTTCGTGATCCTCGCGGCGTTGTTCTCCGCCCTGACTTGGCTGTGGTCGATCTGGCTGGCGCGCAGGATTGAGCCCGACCAAGCCCGAGCGTGGCTGCTCGCGCTCTGCCCACAGCTCCTCGCGATGCTCGTGGTCTCGTACTGGTGGTACAACCCGCTCACCTCGGTGGCCGGCGTGCTGTACGTGCTCGCGAGCGCCGCGATCCTCTGCGCTCCCAGAAGCTCGGCCCTGCGCGCGTCGTACGCGGCTTCGCTCGCATTGCTAGCCACGACCAAGCCGAACGTCGCGGGGCCACTCTTGCTGATCGGAACGCTCGTGCAGCTTTGCGTACCCGCGCGGCGCCGCGCGGCGCTGATGGAAACCCTGGTCGCCATCGGCGGGGTCTGGGCGCTGCTGCTGTCGCAAGGCGTGAGCCCGGTCGACGTCGCCTCGGCCTACCTCGGCGTTGCGACGCGCGGGTTCACGCTGCACCAGCTCTTCCAGGACATGAGCCGAGCCGAGAAAGTGCTTTCGTGCCTCGCGCTCGTGCTCGCTCTGGGTCCGGCGCTGGCCGCACGCCGCACGCTGTGGACCACGCGCAACGACAGTCCTTTCGTTTGGCTGGCCATCGCGGCCCTGGGCTCGGGCCTTTTGGCCTTCCTGACCAACGGCGAGGCCAAGCTGGTCGATCTGCCGTTGATCGTGTGCAGCTCGTATCTCGTGTTGCACCGAGAGAGCGTCGGGCCCGGGCACGACAAGGCACTCGAGCTGCCACGCGCCCTGCTGGCGTTCGCGTGCGTGGTGCTGATGACGGGCGCGGTCGTGGAAGCGGTGTCACGGCACCGGGTCGAGACCGTCGGGGTGGGCGCTTTCTTCGAATACCAGCTGAGCGATGCGCCGGTACCGGGCGACTTCTTCGCGGGCTTGAGAGCCGGCCCAACGCTCCGCACGACCGTGCGTGAGGTGCACGAGGTGCTTGCGCACGCCAAGCACGCGAAGGTCTGCTTCGGCCCACGCATGCAGTGGGCGTACGCAGCGTTTGGCCTGGCCTCGCCGCTCGGCGATCCACCCTGGTGGGATCCGGGTGTCGCATTCCCAAGCGAGCAGAGCGCGCTGTACGCGCGACACTGGGCGCGGCAGCGCTTCGACCTGCTCGTCCTCTTCAATAGCCCCGACTCTTACTACAGCGCACCGCTCGAGCGCGTCGTGCGGCGGCTGTATGTGATTGACCGTCACTATCGCACGCTGGTCGTGCTCCATCGCCGCGCGACCTGAGCCGGCCCTGAGCACTGATTCGAGATGGCCTTGGCCGGCTTGCATGACCCGTTAGCCGAGCCCACGCGCTGGCGTGCAAGCTCACCAACGCGGCCGGCGCCTGTCATGAGTGAAAGGTGCGGCTTCTGAATCTGCACGAGCCGCGGCGGACCAGCGCCGAAAATCGGGCGTTTTGCGCGATCCGTGAGAAGGTCGGCCTGGCACGTTACTTGAGTACTCGACGTGTCCGGGAAGCGAGGATGCCATGCCGTCGACTGTTCTCGTAACTAGCACCGGCGGTGCCGCCGCAGCGTCGCTCATGTTGGCACTGGAAAGTGAAGCCGTGAGGCTGCTGGCCTGCGACGTCGATCCGGCCGCGCCCGGGTTGCGAAGCGTGCCACCCGACCGGCGCTTCGTCATTCACCGCAGCGACAACCCGGAGTTCATCGGCGATCTGCTGGCGCTGTGCGTGCGCTGCGACGTCGATCTGCTGGTGCCGACCGGCGACAGCCAGCTCGTGCCGGTGGCGTGCGCCCGCGAAGTGTTCGAGCGCATGGGCACGCGCGTGCTGCTCGCGCCCGCTTCGGCGCTGAACCAAGGCGTGGCCGAACGACGCGTGGTCGCCGCGTGTCGCGCCGAACACGCCGCCGCGCGTCTTTCGGGTAGTGCCTCACGCATGCTGCAGCGGCTGCGCAACGTGCTCGCAGGCCACGACGTCGATCCGGACGAGCCCTCGGCGTGAGCTGACACGCCCCGGCGTTCGTGCTCACCACTGCCCGGTGTTCGGCATCGACAGCCACGGCTCGCAGGGCGGCAGCGACTCACCGCGCTGCAGCAGCTCGATCGAGATGCCATCGGGCGAGCGCACGAAGGCCATGCGGCCATCGCGCGGTGGCCGGTTGATCGTCACGCCCGCCGCCATCAGCCGCTGACACAGCGCATAGATGTCGTCGACCGCGTACGCGACGTGCCCGAAGTTCCGGCCACCCGCGTAGGCATGCTCGTCCCAGTTGTAGGTGAGCTCGAGCTGCGCCTGGCTGTCGCCCGGGGCGGCGAGAAAGATCAAGGTGAACCGGCCGCCCGCATGCTCGGTGCGGCGCAGCTCGCTGAGGCCGAGCTTGTTGCAGTAGAAGTCGAGCGAAGCGTCGAGGTCGCTCACGCGCAGCATGGTGTGCAGGTATTTCATCGCTTCTCCGGGGCGGGTTGCGGTGGAACGCTAGCAGAATGCGTCCCGTGCACGAAGCTGCCGCCGGTGGCTGGACCGCAGTGAGGCCCCGCCAGACCGGCCGAAGAACGCCTCTCGTCAGGCGTTTGCCCGACAAACGCAGGGCGGTGACGGATGGCAGACGAGTGCTGCTCAGAGCCAGGGCAGCGGAGCGTAGATGTGGAGCAGCTCGGAGAGCGCATCCTGGCCGTGGCGGATCTCGACGAACTCGAGGCCGATGCCATGGCGTGCGCCAGGCCGGGCCGGCACGCTGCGGGCGATCAGGGCGCGCGCGTCGAGGCAGCCATGCTCGCCATCGACCTGCACCATCAGGTCGACGAGTGAGCCCATGGTCACGGGGATCGCCGTGCGCAGGAACAGACCGCCGATGCCCACGTCCGCCGTGGAGCCGTAGAGCGTGAGGGCCTGGCTCTCGAGCCAGCACTGGCAGCGCAGCGCGTGGCGCTGGTAGCGTCGGCGCTCGGGTCGGGCAACTGGCTCTCGGTTCGCGAGCTGTGTGAACATGGGCGAAGGCCGTACGGCTGGCGCGAACCTAGACGCGGGATCGATCTCATGCAAGTCCAAGTTGCGCGCAAGACGGGTGCTCACGCCCGCTCAATTACGAGCAAAGCCAGAAGCTGTCCAGAAAGCGTCGCGAACGTGAGCGGCCACCCAGCGAACACGAGCCGCACGGAAGATCTTCCGCACGTCGGCGGCACACCAAGGCACCTGCGCTGCTTGCTGATCGCGCTCTGCCTGCTCGCGGCCGCGGGCTGCGATCGCGAGGCGGCCAAACGCAGCGAAGCGCGCCAGCTGCTAGCTCTGCTGATGCGGCTGTCCGAGCAGCGCGAGCTTGCGCCGCGCCAGCAGGTGCTCGACGAGCTTGGCCGGCTGCCGCTGCACGAGAGTAGCCACCGCCACGCCCGTGACACTTGCCACAAGGCCCATGCGGGCCTGCTGCGCGGCGAGACTGCACAGGCGCTCGCCAAGCAGGAACTCGAGCGGGCGCAGACCACGCACCCCAACGGCCCTCTGCCGGCGGAGCGCGCGACCGCGATTTCCGCGCTGATCACGCGCTCGAACGAGGCGCTCGCCAGCTCGGCCAAGCTCTTTCCCCAGTGTGAGGTGGCCATGGCCCAGCTCACCATTGAGGCGCGCTGAAGCTGCCCGAGCAGTTGCCGCACCGGGCCAAAGCGGCCAAACTGCAAGCGCAGTGAGACCCTGGGCTGTGGCAGAAGTCATCCGGCGAATCCTTTCCATCGTGTCCATCGTGCGCAACGGACCGGCGCTGCTCGTGGGCGCGGTGTTGGCCTGCGGCTGCGGCAATCCCGTCGGCGAGCCGGCGGCCGGCGCGGGCGCGGCGCCAGCAGTCGAGCCACCGAGCGCGGCCGGCGCGCCCAAGGAGCTGGTCAAGCCGCCCTTCGAGGTGAAGGGTGAGCTGGCGGGCTTGATGCTCTCGTGGATCGACGCCCAGGGCGTGCACCTCGCGCAAGCCCTGGCCGAGATCCCCGAAGCCAGCCGGCAGCACGTGCGCGTCGAGTCCCTGGCCACGCCGCCCGACCTGCAGCTCGACGCCGATCACGTCTATGTGGCCGACCTGCGACACGCCGGAGCCGACGGCAGCTACCCGGTGCGCGTCGCCACGCGCGGCTGGTTCGACGGCCGGGTCGATCAGGCCAAGCCGGTGCCCAAGCTGGATCCGGCGCAGGCCTCGGTCGTGATCTACAAGGCCTCGTGGTGCGGCGCGTGCAAGGCCGCCGCGGCGTTCTTGCGCGAACGGCACGTGGCGTTCGTCGAGAAAGACGTGGAGCAGGACCAGAGCGCGCAGGCCGAGATGCTGCGCAAGACCCAAGCCAAGGGGCTGACGCCGCGCGGCGTGCCCGTGATCGACTTCCGCGGTGAGATCATGCTCGGCTTCGATCAGCCGCGGCTGGAGAGCTTGATCGCTGCTCGCTGACACACGCGTGCCGAAGCGAGCACGCGCTGCGGAGCGGCGTGTGTGTGTGGGCGCGCGAACGCTACGCGCAGTCGTTGCGGCTCGCTGCCAGGGACTGCGCGCCGGCCGCGCTCGCAACGCTGGCCGCCGGCGGCGGGATGCTGAACGCTCCGTCCTGCTCGGGGCGGCTGCGCTGAAACAAGCGATAGCCGCACATGCCCGCGAGCATGGCGGCCACGAACACGAAGGCCTGCGGGGCGCCCCCACCGAGCGCGGTGAAGCCCGGCCCCGGGCAGAACCCGCCCAGGCCCCAACCGGCCCCGAAGATCACCGCACCCACGACCAACCTCGCGTCGATCGGCTCGCTGACGTGCGTGTCGAGCGCAGTGAAGACCGTGCGCTTGCGCAGCAGGTGATAGACCGGCGCGTAGACGGCGATGGCGCCTGCCATCACGAACGCAAGACTCGGGTCCCAGGCGCCCGTGACGTCGAGAAACGCGATCACCTTGGCAGGCTGTGTCATGCCCGAGAGCACGAGCCCGACGCCGAACACCAAACCCGAGAGTAGCGCGCCCAACATCTCAGTGCGCTCCGAGCAGGTGGCGAACCACGAACACGACCACGCCCGCGGTGAGCATGAAGGTGGGCGTCGCAATCATGGAGCGCTTGGACAGGCGCCCGAGCCCGCACACGCCGTGACCGCTGGTGCAGCCGCCGCCCAGGCGCGAACCGAAACCGACGAGCAAGCCCGAGGCGACGAGCCACGGGGTGGAAAGGGTGCCGCTCATGGACAGCTGGTTGGGTGCGAGCAGCGCACCTGCGACACCGCCGGCCACGAGACCAACCAGGAAGAGCGCGCGCCAGCCCATGTCACCGGAGCGGAATGCCAAGAGCCCGCCAGCGATGCCGGAGACGCCGGCGACGCGGCGCTGGGCGAGCAACACGCCGGCCGAGCCCAGGCCGATGAGCAGGCCTCCGACCGTCGACGAGAACACGGTGATGTGCTGCATGACGTACCTCGGTGCCAGGGCGATGCTCTGCGACTACTGCAGAATGCGTGCCGAATCGAGCTGGCGCGGGTCATAGAGTGCACGCGGGCGGCGTGCGCGCAAGCGGCGCAGGGCTGGCGAGCCGGGCGACCCGCGCCTGCCAGCAACCACGCTGGGCGGCCGACGACCAAGGCTCGGTAGCCCGTGTCCGCGCACGGTCGGCTTGCACGTGGCCGACATGCGAGAAACGATGCGCTATTCTGGTCGGCCCCGCGCGAGCGCGCGGCGCACGGCCTTGTCCATGACCTCATCCGTACTCACCGACCTGCTCTCGCGGCTGGGCGAGTCGTTCCCCAGCGACTTCCTCAGCACCGATCCCTCCGACCTCACCGAGTACGGTCGCGACTGGACGCGCGTTCACACACCCGCGCCCAGCGCGATCGCGCTGCCGCGCACCACGGCCGAGGTCTCGCAGCTCTTGCGCATGTGCAACGACGCGGGCATCGCGGTGGTGCCCTCCGGTGGGCGCACCGGCCTCGCCGGCGGCGCCGTCGCGAAGGACGGCGAGATCGTGCTGTCGCTGACCCGCATGCGCGCGATGGGCCCCGTCGATCTGCTCGGCAGCACCGTGCGCGTGCAGGCCGGTGCTGTCACGCAAGCGGTGCACGAGCACTGCGAAGCGCACGGCCTGACCTGGCCCGTGGACTTCGCTTCGAAAGGCTCGAGCCAGGTGGGCGGCAACATCTCCACCAACGCGGGCGGCGTGAAGGTCATCCGCTACGGCCTGACGCGCCAGTGGGTGCTGGGCCTGCAAGTGGTCACCGCCAACGGTGACGTGCTCGAGCTCAACGGCGCGCTCGAGAAGAACAACACCGGGCTCGATCTGCGCCAGCTCTTCATCGGGTCCGAAGGCATCCTGGGCGTGATCACCGAGGCCACGCTCAAGCTCGCGCGCCGGCCCGATCGGCAGTCGGTGTTGCTGCTGACGGTGCGCGACATCGCAGCCGTGCTCAAGCTATTTCGAGACGCTCGCACGACGCCGCTGCAACTGGCCGCGTACGAGTTCTTCACCGACCGCTGCCTCTCACGCGTGCAACGCCACCGGCGGCTGCGCTCGCCCTTCGACGCGAGCTTCCCGTACTACGTGCTCATCGAATTCGAGAACGCCGACGTCGACCTGCTGGATGCCTGGATCGCCTCGCTCTTCGAGCGCGAGCTCATCACCGAAGGCACGCTCGCGCAGAACAGCGCGCAAGCCGCCGAGCTGTGGTCGCTGCGCGAGAGCATCAGCGAGAGCCTGAGCGCGACCGGTGTGCCCCACAAGAACGACATCGCCCTGCCCGTAGCGGCGCTCGAGGCCTTCTGCGCCGACCTCGACGCGGTCTTCACCAAGAGCTACCCCGACTGGGAGATCGCGCTCTTCGGTCACATCGGCGACGGCAACCTGCACGTGAACGTGATGAAGCCCGACGCGCTCGACAAGAGCGAGTTCCTGCGCCGCACGTCCGAAGCCGATCACGCCATCTTTACGCTCGTGCAGAAGCACCACGGCAGCATCTCCGCCGAGCACGGTATCGGTCTGCTCAAGAAGCCGTACCTCTCGTACTCGCGCTCGCCGCAAGAGCTCGCCATGCTGCGCGCCATCAAGCGTACGCTCGATCCCAAGGGCATCTTGAACCCCGGCAAGGTGATCGACCCGTGAGCTGCGCGCGCTAATGCAAACGCAAACGCGAACAACCCGCGCTCAGTCGAGCGTGCGCGTGCGGATGTTGGTGGACAGCGCCTCGATGCCATCGTGCACGGCGCGCGAGACGTCGTGGTCGAGGTCCATGATCAGGTAGCCGATGTCGGCGTCGGTCGCGAGCATCTGGCTGTGGATGTTGGCGTTGCACTCGCTGACGATGCGGTTGACGTCGCGCAGCACGCCCGGAACGTTGCGGTGCACGTTCAGGATGCGGTGCGTGCCCGCGGGCTGCGGCAGCTCGAGCTGCGGGAAATTCACCGAGCCCGTGGTGATTCCGGCGTTCCAGAACTTGAGCAGAGAGGTTGCGACCTCGCGACCGATCGCGGCCTGAGCCTCTCCGGTGGAGCCGCCGATGTGCGGGCTGAGCACCACGTTGGAGAGCTGCTGCAGCTCGCTGCGGAAGTCGTCCACGTTGGACTCGGGTTCTTCCGGGAACACGTCGATCGCGGCGCCTGCCAGGTGGTTGCTCTTGAGCGCAGCCACCAGCGGCGGAATCTGCACCACGGTACCGCGGCTGGCGTTGATCAGGTACGAGCCCGGTCGCATGCGTGAGAGCTGCGGCTCGCCGATCATCTCGTGGGTCTCGGGCGTCGCGGGCACGTGCAGGGTCACGAACTCAGCCTCGGCGAGCAACTCGTCGAGCGTGGCGCATACGCGGTTGTTGCCCATCGGCAGCTTGGTCGAGCGATCGTAGAAGATCACGCGCATGCCGAACATCTCGGCCATCACGCCGACCTGGCTGCCGATGTGGCCGTAACCCACGATGCCCAGCGTCTTGCCGCGCACCTCGTGCGAGTGCGTGGCGACCTTGCGCCACTTGCCCGAGTGCACTTCCATCGAGCGGTCACCCAGCTGGCGCGCCAGCATGACGATCTCCGCGATCACCAGCTCCGCAACGCTGCGCGTGTTGCTGAACGGCGCGTTGAACACCGGCACGCCGATGCGCTTGGCCGCCGCGAGCTCGACCTGGTTGGTGCCTATGCAAAAACAGCCCAGCGCGACCAGCTGCTTGGCCTCTGCGAGCACCGCCGCCGAGACCTGCGTCTTGCTGCGGATACCGAGCACGTGGACGCCCGACAGGCGCTGCACGAGCTCGGCCTCGGACAGGGCGCTCTTCCGCGCTTCGACCTCGAAGCCATCGGCGGCGAGCATCTGCGCCGCGCTTTCGTGGATGTTCTCGAGGAGCAGGACCTTGCGCGCAGACCTGGCTCCAGGCACGGCGGGTGGGTGCGTAGCTGACATGGGCAACCTACTTCTACCGGCTGCGTACCAGCCTCGACTATCGCGGTCAATCGCCTGCATGCGGGGTCTGTGCCGCTGCGCGCAGCACCCGGGCCCGATCGCGAAGCGCGGACTAACCAACGGGTGAAGCCGCGGGGTCGACGTGGTAACCTCAGTAGATTGGGGTGCTAATGCTGCGTGTGGCCGGGGCCTGCGTTCGCGGAATTGGACTGGCCTGGCTGTGCACGCTGCTCGCCTGCAGCTCGTACGATCCGGGGCTCTTACAGGCTCGCAAGCCCGGGCACGACGCGGGTACCGGCTCGGGCAGCACGGCCGACCACGACGCGAGCCTGCGCGACGCGGGCGACAGCGCCGTGGTCGATGCAGCTCATGGCGGCGGCGGCAGCGGCGGCAGCGGCGGCAGCACCGAGCCGACCGGCGCATGCCACCCCAACCCCAACACGCTCGACGAGGTGTGTCCCCAGATCTGCCCCGAGAAGTGCAATGGCAAGGACGACGACTGCGACCGACAGATCGACGAAGACCCCGCTGCACAAAGCTGCGCGCAACCGCACACGACCGAGCTGTGCGCCGCGGGCGGCGTGTGCGTGGTGACACAGTGCACCGACGGCTACCGCGACTGCAACGGCAAGGCCGGCGACGGCTGCGAGATCGCCCCCGACGATCCGAACAACTGCGGGCAGTGCGGCAAGGCCTGCAGCGTGCAGAACGGCACCGCCACCTGCAGCCAGGGCAAGTGCGTGGTGAGCGCGTGCGACAAGGGCTGGGCCGATTGCGACGCTGACCCGACGAGCTGCGAGACCAGGACCGACACGCTCGCGGACTGCGGCGGCTGCAACACGATCTGCAAGAACGTGCCCAATGCCTCGGCCAGCTGCAGCTCCGGCAGCTGCGGAGTGGACAGTTGCAATGCGGGCTATGGCAACTGCGACCAGACGCCGAACAACGGCTGCGAGCAGGAGCTGAACACGCTCGCCAACTGCGGTGCCTGTGGCAAGACCTGCTCGTTGTCGGGCACCCAGGCCAGCTGCCAGAACAGCGCGCAGCTGTGCATGGCCACCGGCTGCGACGTGGGCTACGACGACTGCGACAAGGACCTGCTCAACGGCTGCGAGTCGCTCAAGAGCCCGAACAACTGCGGGCAATGTGGCAAGGTCTGCATGATCTCCGCGCTGCAGCACGTGACCAGCGCCGATTGCGCGACCGGCGGCTGCGTGATCCAGTGCGAGAGCCGCTGGGGCGACTGTGACGCAGACCCACAGACCGGCTGCGAGACCAGCCTCGACAGTCTTTCGCACTGCGGCAGCTGCGCGGCGTGCCCCGTGCTCGCGAACGCGGTCTCGGCCTGCGTCACCGGGGCGTGCACCCTGGCCAAGTGCAACGACGGCTACGGCGACTGCACCGGCGGCGCAGCCGATGGCTGCGAGACCTCGCTCGACAGCAAGAGCGACTGCGGCGGCTGCGGCACGCCGTGCACGAAGGCCAGCTGCAGCGGCGGCATCTGCAGCGCGATCGACTGCACGACCATGCCCGGCTTCGGTGACTGCGATGGCGACGGCGCCAGCTGCGAGACCAACCTCACCACCGATCTCAACAACTGCGGTGCATGCGCGAACAAGTGCGCGTTCGACGCGAACGTGACCACGCCGAGCGCCACGCTGACCTGCAGCGCGCAGGGCTGCCAGGCCGCCTGCAGCGCCGGCTTCGGCGACTGCGACGGCAATTACAAGAACGGCTGCGAGACGGCACTCGACACGCTCACCAACTGCGGCAGCTGCGGCCACGGCTGCGCGATCGCCAACGCCGCCGCCAGCTGCGCGACGAGCAGCTGCGCAGTGGCGACCTGCAACACCGACTACGCCGATTGCGACGCCGACAAGAAGAGCTGCGAGACGGCGCTCAACACCCCCAGTCACTGCGGCGGCTGCACGAACGGCTGCAACCTCAGCAACGCCGTGAGCGGCTGCGGCGGTAGCCCGGGAGCGCGCGTCTGCGCCGTGATCGGTTGCTCTCAGACCTATTACAAGAACTGTGACGGCAGCGCCGCCAACGGCTGCGAGATCGACTCGCGCGGCGACGTGAAGAACTGCGGCGCGTGCGGCACCGACTGCGGCGCGCTAGCCAACGTGAGCAGCGTGAGCTGTGTGAGCAGCGCGTGCAGCATCGGCAGCTGCAAACCGGGCTACGGCGACTGCACGGCCAGCGCGGGCTGCGAGACCTCGCTCTCCACGGTGCAGAACTGCGGCGCCTGCGCCATGAATTGCGACAGCGCGCTCTCGAACACGGCGACCACCAGCTGCGACGCCAGCACACTCAGCTGCAAGATCGGCACCTGCAAGGCCGGCTTCGCGGATTGCGACGCCACGCAGTCGACCGGCTGCGAGACCAGCATCTTCGCGGTGCAGAACTGCGGAGGCTGCGCGAGCCTCGGGCAGAACACGCCGTGCACGAACCTGCCCAACGCCGTGGGCGCATGTGCCGCCGGCGGCTGCAGCATCGGCGCGTGCAACGCCAACTTCGCAGACTGCGACGGCAACGTGCAAAATGGCTGCGAGCGCGACGTGCGTGCGGTGAGCGCCGGTGGGCAGGGCCCATGCGTGCCCGACACGAACTGCACGAAGTTTAGCGGGGCGGGCCACGACTACTTCCTTTGCACCACCGCCCGCAGCTGGGCCGACGCGCGCACGCACTGCCAGCAGCAGCAGTACGGCGACCTCGTGCAGGTCGCGGATGCGACCGAGAAGAGCTTGGTCGGCGGACACCTCACGGCACTGGCGTGGATCGGCGCGAACGATCTGCTCGTGAAGGGTCTGTGGCAGTGGGCAAACAACGGCGTGCCGTTCTGGAAGGGCACGAACACTGGCGTCGCGCAGAACGGTCAATACAACAACTGGGCGAGCGGTGAGCCCAACGGCTCGGGCGACTGCGCTCAGATGTACACGGGCAGCACGGCCGGCCAGCTCGACGACACGGTGTGCACCGCCACCAAGCCGTTCGTCTGCGAGCTGAGCCCGGACGCTTGCCCGAGCGATCCCGCCAAGTACGACCCGGGTCAGTGCGGCTGCGGCAGCCCGGACACCGACGCCGACAAGGATGGCTTCGCGGTCTGCAAGGACGCCTGCGACAACGACCCCAACAAGCTCGCGGCAGGGCTGTGCGGCTGCGGCGTCGCCGACACCGACACGGACGCGGATGGCACCCCGGATTGCCACGATGCTTGCCCGAACGACAGCAAGAAGATCGCCGTCGGCGTGTGCGGCTGCAGCGTCGCCGACACCGACACGGATGGCGACGGCTTTGCCGACTGCATCGACAACTGTCCGGCCGACAAGAACAAGCAGGACCCGGGGCTGTGTGGCTGCGGCACGCTCGACACGGACACCGACAAAGACGGAACGCCCGACTGCCACGATGGCTGTCCGGCGGACCCCACCAAGGTCGCCGCGGGCCAGTGTGGCTGCGGCGTGGCCGACACCGACACCGACGGCGACGGAACCGCCGACTGCAACGACGCCTGCCCAAACAACGCGCCCAAGACCGCGCCCGGCGTGTGCGGCTGCGCGGTCGCCGACACCGACACCGACGGCGACGGCACGCCGGACTGCAACGATGCCTGCCCGAACAACGCGCCGAAGGTCGCGCCCGGGGTGTGCGGTTGTGCAACAGCCGACTACGACACCGACGGCGATGGCACCCCCAATTGCAACGACAGCTGTCCCTTCGATGCAAGCAACGCCGCCAGCTGCTTCGGCTACGCGCCTGCCAACAGCGTGCCGCAGCAGAGCTTCGCGAGCTCACCGACCTGGAACTGCAGCGCCGCGGGCACCACGACCGTCGACTCCGCGGCCGGCACGGTGACCAGCACCAGCTGCACGCTCGGCACACTCGACGTCACCAACAACGTACCGCAGTATCAGCCGGGCTTGTTCTACGGGAAGATCGTCGGCGCGTGGGACACGACCACCCCCAATCCTGCGAACCTGGCGTTCGACCCTCTGGGCCCCTCGATCAGCGAGCTCAACACCGAGCTGGGGACCGGCTCGAACGAGCGCTGGGTCGACGGCACCACCTACGTGTACAGCGGCGAGATCTACATCACCGCTTCGGGTGTGGCTTCGTTCATGGAGCACATCGACGACAACGTGTACCTGAAGATCGACAGCACCGTCGTGCTCAACGACGCCAGCTGGACGCAGCGCAGCGCCGGTAAGTTCGTCGGTTCGCAGGGCTGGCATAGCTTCGAGCTGCGCCTCTACGACGGCATCGGCGGTCAGGGCCCGTCGTCGTACCCGCCCACGGGCTTGCCGGGCGTGGGCTATGCGCCCGTGGACATGGGCCTGAGCACGACGTTCAGCGACTACAGCTGGCCGCACAACCTCGACGCTTCCACGCCTTCGCTGTTCCGTGCTGCGACCTCCGGGCCGAACGTGATGGTCGTGCGACTCAAAGGCCTCACGGTCAGCAGCAACCACGTGCTCAAGCTCACGGGTGACAAGCCGATCGTAGTTCTGGTTTCCGGCAACGTGCTGGTGGACTCGGGCGGCAAGATCGACGCGAGCGCCACGAACACCACAGCAGGCCCGGGCGGCAACCTGGCCAGCCAGTGCAGCGGCGCAACCGGCGGCGACGGACGCGCGGCAACGTCCGCCTCGGACGACAGCGACGGCGGTGGTGGTGGAGCCTTCGGCACGGCGGGTGGACGCGGTGGTCGCGGCAACGGCCGTACCAGCGGCGGCGGCACGGCCGGCGCCGTGAGCGCCGACACCGACCTGCAGCCGCTGCGCGGCGGCTGCGCGGGCGGACGCGGCGGCAACAGCAACAACGCAGCGGCTGGCGGCGGTGGCGGCGCGTTCCAGCTCAGCGCATCCGGCACGATCACCATCGGCACCGGCACCAACACCGGCTACCTCATCGCCAGCGGCGGCGCTGGCAAAGGCCAGCCGATGAACAACAACTGCGAAGGTGACGGCGGTGACGGCGGCGGCAGCGGCGGCGGCATCTTGCTGCAGGCCAGTGTGCCTGCGAGCTTCGGCAGCAACGGGGTCGCACGCGTGCATGGCGGCGGCGCGGGTGGCGCCACCGAGTGCAATACGAGCACGGCCGGACAGGCTGGCCACAGCGCCGACGACAGCGCCGCCAACGGCGGCACAGGTGACGGCTCGGCCGGCGGCAAGGGCGGACTGTGCCGCGGCCTGGGCTGCACCACCGCGGCCACTGGCCTCGTCGGCGGCGACACCGCTCTCGGTGCTGGCGGCGGCGGTGGTGGCGGCGGTCGCATCGTCGGTGCGTCTGCGCCCCCCGCCCCGAGTAGCGGCTGCACCTTCCGCGCTTACGGTGGCCACGGTTACTACTTCTGCAGCAACGCCAGCGCGTGGAGCGCGGCGCGCGATCTGTGCCGCGCCACCACCGCCAAGATGCAGCTGGCGCGCATCGACAGCAGCGCCGAGAACGCATTCGTCGCAACCAACCTATCCGGCATCACATGGATCGGCGCCAACGATCGCACCACCGAAGGCACCTGGCGCTGGTCGGAGCTCTCGACCGACGACGGCCCACCGTACTGGTCCGGCAAGAGCAGCAGCAGTGCCGGGACCGCGGTCGGCGGGCTCTACAACTCGTGGAACGCCGGCGAGCCCAACGACGCTGGCAGCAACGAGGACTGTGGCGAGATGAACGGCACCGTCTGGAACGACAACAACTGCGCCAACGCGCAGGGCTTCGTCTGCGAGTACACCCCCTGACTTTTGCCACGAACGCGCAGCAATCAGCCGCTCGCACGCCACGCATCTTTACGCGCAGCAACTCACTTCTTCTTCTTCGCCAGCGCTCGACTGGCGCGCAGGCTCGCGCGCGTCGCGCTCGGTCCGTGCAGGATGTGGGTCAGGCGCTGTCGACCCAGTCGGGTGGCCGGGAACTTCGCGTTGCGGACGATCGGTTCCACACACGCCTGCAGCGTGGCGGGCAAAACGAAGATGCCCTCGACGCGACCCTGCCCGTCGACCACCAGCGACACGCGACCCGAGCGCACGCCACCGCCAGCGGCTTGCACGCACTTGCTGAGCTCGGCGTGCAGCGGAGCGAGCGCCTTGCGCACGACGTCGGCGGTGAGCGAGTACGGGCGTGGATCGGTCTGCGTCTCGTCCGCCTCGACCTCGTCCTCCTCGGGCTTGCTCGGCGGCGCATCGGCCTTGGCCACGGCAGCTGGCGCGTCCAGCAGCGCGAGCGCGGCGCGAGCCTGCTCGCGCGTCGATGGCGGCGTGAGCGTGTCGGTCGTGATGTCCTCGAGCGTCGCGCGCTGGGCTCGTGCATGCAGCGCACCGAGTGCGTGCAGCGCAGCCGCGAGCGCCGGGCCCAGCTCCGAGCTCTCGGGCTCGGCGTGGTGCAAGCGCACGAAGCGCTCGATCGACGCCGCGGCCGAGCGCTGACCCAGCTGCTCGAGCGCCGTGAACAGCGCGACCAGATCGCGCGCAGGCGTGCTCGGATCCTCCGCATGCGACACGAGCAACGGGCCCGCTTGCTTCAGCTGCATCTTGGCAGCGGCCTGGGCGAGTGGCCCGACCGAGGGCGCCGGCGTGTCGTCGAGAAACGAGGCACGTTGCCGCAGAGCCTGCACCACGTCGGGCGCACCGCTGCTGCGCTCGGCCAGATGAGCGCAGGCAGCGCTCTGCACGGGCTGCGGGATCTTGCGCGCGGCGCACAGTGCGATCAGATTGGCCGTCACGTCGGGCTCGCTGAACGCCGCCAGATGCTCGACCGCGTACGCACGGCCCGCACCCAGCCGGTCGTCGTCGAGGGCAGCGGCCGCGTTCAGCTGCTGCCGTAGCGTCGGCGGTGGCAGCTCCGTCGCAGAGCTCGTGCCCTGTGCCGCCATCGGCGGCAGCCACGCGCCCGGACGCACGTCGACCACCCGGAGCGTCCGGCCGAGGTCACGCGAGAACAGCGTGGCGCCGCCCATGTCGAGCAAGCGCAGCGTGCCACCGCTGTCCACCACGAAGAGCGCGCCCGGCTGGATCGCCGTGCCCACGAGATCGTGATCGAACGTGCGCACCCAGCGAATCTGATCGTCGGTCGCGCTGAGCGCGAACAGCAGTCGGTAGAAGCGCAGCCACAGCATGTCGTTCTCGGTGCTGGGCCCTGCCTCGCTGTGACCGATGCGCCAGCTCACCTGCAGGCGGTGGTACGCATTGTCGGGATCGGCGATCGGCAGATAGCCGTCGCGCAAGAGCGGAGGCTGGCCGGGCAGCTCGCGCTTCCTCGGTGTGTAGAGGCTCTGCTTCGCCTCCGGATGCTCGAGGGTGGTTTCGGTCACGCGCAAAAGGCCCAGTTGCCCCGCATACAGGCGGCCTCGATCGACGAGCGCGTGAGCCACGACGGTGTCCTTGTAGTGGTAGCGACCCAGCTCGCGGCCGTCGCTCGCCGCCAGCACGGACAAACGCTGCGTGGCCCACGGCACGACCACGTACTCACCCGAGATCGCTGGCACGCCGACCGGCAGATTCAATGGCTGCTTCCAGCGCACACCACTACCGTCCACGTAGGCCACGGCGCCGCGCGGGTTCTGTGTGTCGTAGGCAACCGAGACCACCACCGAATGACCCTGCCCGTCGGCGCCGACCAACGAGCCTTTGTCGTCGACGACCGCGCGCACCTCACCGCTCGTGAGATCACGCACGACGACGCCTTCGGCTTCCTGCATCACCACGGCGTCGGCCACCACCAGCGGCGCGCTCTTCGCCGAGACGGGACGTTCCCACAGGAGGCCAGCGCTCAGATCCCAGGCACACAGCCGCATCGGGTCCGTGGTCACACCCACCACGACAGGACGCTCGTCACGCGGCTTGGGCCGCGTGAGCTCACTCAAGACGACCGGCTGCGCAGGCGCCACGGGCGGCTTGAATTGAGGTCGGAACGAAGGCGCGGCGCAACCGAGCGCCAAGAGACAAGCGCAAAACGGAAACCTACCCAGCGGCGCGCTCATGGCTTGCCTCCCTTGGTCGGCACGGACTCGAGCTTGATCGGCGCGTGTCCGGCGTCCAAGCGCTTGATGGCATCGAACAGCGCCTTGCGCAGCGCGGGATCGCCTTCGGTCTTCCAGGCATCGAGCCACTCGACCAGGCACGCTCGCGCGCTCGCAGAGCCCAGCTTTTCGAGCGCATGGATCACCGCCAGCTTGCCGCTCGTCGCAAAGCTCTTGCGCCCCATCATGCCCTGCAACACCGGCTTGATCGGTGTGATGTCGGCCTCGCGCGCACGCGCCAGGATCGACTTCAGATCGGCCGGCGTCGCGAGGCTGCCGATCGTCTGCAGCGCGTGCTCGACGCCGCGGTCGGCGGCGGCCCACAGCGCCGGCAACGCACGCGCATTGCCGACCGTCATCAGCGCCAGGGCGGCAGCCGCGCGCACCTCGCTGCTCGGATCGTCGAGCGCATAGAGCAACGCAGACTGCGCGGTGCGCGCATGCAGAGCGCCGAGCGCAGCCACCGCGCTCGCGCGGATCGGTGCACGCCGGTATTGCGTGAGCTCGAGCAACGCAGGCGCCGCACTCGGCCGATTCAACAGCACCAGCGCGTCGATGGCTGGCTCGATGAGCTGCGGCGGCAACCCGCGGTGCAAGCGGGCGCTCACGCTGTCTGCAGCCGCATCGCTACCGAGCTCCGAGAGCGTCGCGAGCGCTGCTCTCACCGCGGGATCGTCGCCCGTTGCAAGTCTCTCCTGCGCAGTGCGCAACACCTGCGCGCGGGCGGCGTCGGGCTTCGGCGCGTTGCTGGTGTGCGCCGCAGGTGTGGCTGCCGCCGGTGCAACCGCCACCGCCGGTAGCTGCGCCCAGGCCGTGCCGACCGCGCATGAGCTGGCGACGAGGATTGTCAGTGCGTGACCCAGGTAACGTGACATCGTTTCCTCCGCCGTGGCGACCAAGGCCCGGATCGTAGCCGCACTCCCGCTCATACCGAAAGGCTTGCGCCATGCCACAAGGTGGGCAACGTACGCCTACCACCCCGAGCATGGCCACGAGGTGAAACAAATCGTTGTAGTTGAGCGGTGCAAAAGGAGCACGCTTCACGCATGCGGGCAGTGGCCACGCAACGCCAGTTTGCTCCGCTACCGATGGACACGCGCGGCGTCTGCACCGCCGAGCAAAGCGCCTGCCGCCGCACGCCGCACGGCCGCGTCCGGATCGGCCAGCCACTTGCGCGCCTCGTGTAGCAAGCCGAGCTGACCGTAGGCGCGAGCGAGGCTCTCACGCACGGCCACGCTCGCCGCGCTGGCATTCGGCCAGTCGAGCAAACGAGCGCGCTGCGAGCGATCAGCGCTAGCGGCAAGCTCTGCGGTGGCTTGGACGGCGAGCACGTTCGTGCCTGAAGCGAGCTGCACCAGCACCGACCGCGCCTGCGGGTCGGTCGCGCCGAGCGCAAGCGCGATCGCGAAACGTGCTTCGGCCACGGTCTCGCGAGTCAGACGCGCCCGCAGCACACCCGGCTCGCGCTGCGCCGCCGGCAACGCTCGATACGTGGTCGCCGCCAGCGAGCGCAGGTTGGCCTTGTCGCTCTCGAGCGCGGCCGCGAGGGCGGCCTGCGCACGCGTCGGTTTGCCGATTGCGCTCGTCGTGAGCCAAGCGCGCGCAGCCTCCACGCTCTGTGCGCTGGGTGCCGCACCCAAGTAGCGCGCCAGCTCTGCGCTCGCAGCCTGCGCATCGATGCCTGGCAACACCGCGATCGCCACCAAGCGCACGCGCTCGTCGGAGTCTGAAAGCGCAGAGACCACGGCAGAAAACGCCGGCTTGCCCTGCGCACGCAACGCGAACACGGCGGCCGCGCGCAGCTGCGCCACCGGATCACGCCGCAGCGCATCGACGAGCGCGCGCAGCACCGCGGGCTGCGCTGCGCTGTTCGCGAGCACCGACAGCGCAGCCGACCTGCGCTCCGCGCGCACGGCCGTCACGGCGGACAGCAGCCGCTCGCGGTCCTGCGTGGGATCGAGCACCGCGTACGCCAAGTCCACGACCTCCGGCTCGGCGGCCTCAGTGAGCGCGCGCAGCCGCTCGACCGCCGCGTGATCACCCAGCCGCGCAAGCGCGCGCAGCGCCTGGGCGCGCGTGAGCGGCGCCTGTCCGGTCTGCGCGAGCCGCACCAACACGTCGTGCGCGCGATGGCCCGCGAACCCGAGCTGAGCAAAGGCGTCAGCGCGCACCGCCGCATCCTGCGAGCGCGCATCCCGCTCGAGCAGCGCCTGGGCCAGCGCCGAGAGCAACTCGTCGTCGCGCGCGCCGTGTCGCTCGTATACAGCGAGCGCCGCGGCATCCGAACCCTGCGCGACCAGCGTCAGCATGCGCGCGCGCTCGCTGCTGGCACCGCAGCCGAGCCCACCTGCGACCAGTACCACGGCACCCCAGAAACCCACGATGCGCAGCTTCATCCGGACACCCTGCCCTGCCCCGATCGCACTGGCAATCGCAGCCGCCCCCTTGAGCCCCGGCCGCCTGTCGGTGCAGCATGTCGGTCCACACAGCGAGCGTCGAACAAAGGGGACTGTACATGCAAGGATTGATGCAGGATTGGCCGCTCTTGGTGTCGACCGTGCTCGACCACGCCCGAGCGAACCATCCCGAGCAAGAGATCGTGACGCGCACGGTGGAAGGCCCCATCCACCGCTACACGTACGCCGAGCTGCACGGTCGCTCCAAGCGCTGCGCCAAGGCGCTGCGCAAGCTCGGCGTGCGCGAGGGGGATGTGATCGCCACGCTCGCCTGGAACACCTACCGGCACATGGAGATCTGGTACGGCATCATGGGCCTGGGCGCCGTGTGTCACACCATCAACCCGCGCCTGTTCGTCGATCAGATCATCTACATCGCGAACCACGCCGAAGACCGCTATCTGTTCCTCGACCTGAGCTTCGTTGCGATCGCCGAAGCGATTGCCGAGCGCTGCCCCACGATCAAGGGCTACGTGATCATGACCGATCGCGCGCACATGCCGCAGACCAAGCTGAAGAACGTGCTCTGCTACGAGGAGTTGCTCGCCGCCGAAGACGAAACCTTCGAGTGGGTGAAGCTCGACGAGAACGCCGCAGCCGGCCTTTGCTACACCTCGGGCACGACGGGTAATCCCAAGGGCGTGGTGTATTCGCACCGCTCGAACGTGCTGCACGCGATGACGGTGTGCGGTGCCGATCTCATGGGTCTGCGCGCGGAAGATGCCGCGATGCCGATCGTGCCGATGTTCCACGCCAACGCCTGGGCGCTGGTGTTCGCCGCGCCGATGGCCGGCACCAAGCTCGTCATGCCCGGCGCCAAGCTCGATGGCGAGAGCGTGCACCAGCTGCTCGAGGACGAGGCCGTCAGCGTGACGGCGGCCGTGCCGACGGTATGGCTTGGCCTGCTCCAGTACCTCGAGAGCAGTGGCAAGCGCCTGACGAGTTTGCAACGTGTCGTTGTAGGCGGTGCGGCCTGCCCGCGCGTGGTGCTCGAGAAATTCGAGGAGAAGTACGGCGTGCTCGTGCTGCACGGCTGGGGCATGACCGAGATGAGCCCGATCGGCACGGTCGGCCGACTCAAGCCCAAGGGCGTCAAGGCGCCGCGCGCGCAACAGCTGGCACAGAAGCTCAAGCAGGGCCGCGCGTTCTACACGGTCGAGATGAAGATCGTGGACGACAACGGCAAGCAGCTACCTCACGACGGCAAGACCTTCGGCAACCTGCTGGTGCGCGGTCCAGCCGTCGCCAAGAGCTACTACAAGGGTGAAGGCGGCCAGATCCTGGATCGCGACGGCTTCTTCAACACCGGCGACGTGGCCACCATCGACCCCGATGGCTTCATGCAGATCACCGACCGCGCCAAAGACGTGATCAAGTCCGGCGGCGAGTGGATCTCCTCGATCGAGGTGGAGAACGTGGCCGTGGGTCATCCGAGCGTAGCCGAGGCCGCGGTGATCGGTCTGCCGCACCCCAAGTGGGACGAGCGCCCGTTCCTGGTCGTGGTGAAGAAGCCCAACTGCGAAGTGACCAAGCAGGAGATGCTGGCCTACCTCGAGGGCAAGATCGCCAAGTGGTGGATGCCCGACGACGTGGCCTTCGTGGCCGAGCTACCGCACACGGCCACGGGCAAGATCCAGAAGCGCGACCTGCGCGAGCGCTTCAAGGACCATGCGCTACCGAGCGCGTGCTGAGCCAAGCCCGCAGCTGTTGGCTGCGGGCCGTGTGAGCAACGAGCGCCGCCGGCGGCGCTCGCGAGCCGCATGCGCGGCTGCGCCAGCGGCGCTCACTCGCTCTGCGGCGCAGCCTGCGGCGGCGCTTTGCGCTGCGCCATCACGACCACCGCCAGACCATCATGCTGTTCGACCACCTCGATCGCCTCGTAGGCGCCCGAGCGATCGAGCAGACGCATCACCTGCTTGGCCTGGCCCTCGCCGGCTTCGGAGATCAGATAAGTTCGAGCCGGCGTCCTGAACGGTCCCGCCCGATGCCATGCCCGCGATCCAGTCCTTGATTCTTTCGAGGACGTAACACTACTGATCCCAACCTCATCGCGACCGCCTTTCCGCACGGGATGAGCCCGTCCGGTGCGTTGCGCGACCTTGAAATACAG
>DASVHQ010000142.1:0-8583 GCA_036382515.1 Polyangiales bacterium
CGGGACGCGGAAGCGTCCCGAGGAGTCGTGCGTGTCCCAAGCTGAATCGCCCTCCCCCGCCAACCCAGGGCCGCGACGTGGGCCTCCGGAGAGCTCGTCGCTCGTCCGACGCGCGGCGCGCCGAATGCTTGCGCCGATCGAGCGCTTCCTCGCGATCGAAGCCGCCAGCGGGATCGTGCTGCTGACGGCGGCGCTGGTCGCGCTGCTCTGGGCGAACTCCTCGTACCACCAAGCCTACGAGCGGCTGTGGCAGCTGCCGCTGGGCATCCGGCTGGGCTCGCTGCAATTCGAGCGTGATCTGCATTTCGTGATCAACGACGGGCTAATGACGGTCTTCTTCTTCGTGGTCGGACTTGAGATCCGACGCGAGATGCACGGTGGCGAATTGAGCGACCTGCGGCGTGCAGCGTTGCCGCTGACGGCGGCGCTCGGCGGGATGTTGGCGCCAGCTGCTCTCTTCACGGCGCTCAACCGCGGCCAGGCCTCGGCCAGTGGCTGGGGTGTGCCCATGGCGACGGACATCGCCTTCGCGGTGGGCATGCTGGCGCTGCTCGGGCAGCGCGTGGCGCCAGCGCTGCGAGTGTTGCTGCTCGCGCTGGCCGTGGTCGACGACATCGGCGCGATCATCGTGATTGCAGTGTTCTACTCCTCGGGCATCCACGCGCTCGGCCTGGTGGTCGTGGCCGCCGGCATCGCAGCCATCGCGGCCATGCAGAAGCTTGGCGTTCGCACGTCGCTCGCATACGTCGTGCCCGCGCTCGTCATCTGGTCGGGGGCGTACGTCGCCGGCATCCATCCAACGCTGGCGGGCGTGGTCGTGGGCCTCATGACGCCCGCGCGCGCCTGGTACGGCCGCGACGGTTTCATCGATCAAGCGGAGGCCAGCGTCGCCGCGCTGCGTGCCGAGGCAGCATCGCGCAGCGAGCACCAGTTGTTGCCGCAGCTGCAAGCGCTCGCAACCGCGCGTCGCGAGGCCGTCTCGCCCGTGGAGCGCCTGGAGCGTGCCCTGCACGGCTGGGTAGCGTTCGCGATCATGCCGCTGTTCGCGCTGGCGAATGCCGGCGTCCCCGTGAGCGGGACGGGCTTTGGGACGCACGGCTGGCCAGTGTTCGCCGGGATCGTGCTCGGCTTGGTCATCGGCAAGCCTGTGGGCATTCTTGGCCTGTCCTGGCTCGCGGTTCGCGCCGGACTCGCGACGCTCCCACGCGGTGTACGTTTCTCGCACGTGGCCGTCGTGGGTGTGGTCGCCGGCATCGGCTTCACGATGGCGATCTTCATCGCTCAGCTGGCCTTCTCGCGACCGGAGCTGCTCGCAACCGCCAAGCTCGCCGTGCTCTGCGGCTCGGCCGCGGCGGCGCTGCTGGGTCTTGGGCTTGGGTACGTCGTGCTGTCGCCGCAAGGCCACGCCGAGGGTGCGCTCAGCGCAGAGCAAGCCGAAGGCTCCACGCAGCTCTAGGCGCCGTGGAGCGCCCGGCCTGCCGCGCAGCCGGGCCGTTGGTTGGATAGCCAAGCAAGTCTGTGCTATCACCCACGCAGGCCTCGCACAGTACGCGTGCCGGCGGCGAGCGCAGCTCACCCGCAACTAGCCACTTAGAAGCCAGTCGTGCATGAATCAGTCCAGGAACGAAGCCCGCTGACGCGGGTGATTCGCCGCGCCGCCGCGCGGGTCGCACAAGTGTTTTTCCGCTTCGCTCCGGAGGAGCGTCACCGGCTCTTCGCCCTCACCGTGATCATCGGTGGCGTGTGCGGCCTGGCCGCCGTGTCATTTCATGAAGCGATCCGCCTTGCGGAACACCTGTTCATCGACCCTGCTCTGTCCAGATCGGGCACGACCTTCGTCGTGTGGATGCTGGCGGTCCCGACCCTGGGCGCGCTCGTGAGCGGTCTGCTCCTGCACTTCGCGGTCCCCGCCGCCCGCGGCAGCGGCATCCCGCAGGTCAAGCACACCTACGCGGTCAAGAGTGGGCGCATGCGCCTGCGGGACGCGATGGGCAAGTTCCTGATCGCAACGATTCAAATCGGCACGGGCTCGTCGCTCGGGCGCGAGGGCCCCACCGTGCACATCTGCGCCGGTCTGTCGACCTGGCTCGGACGCGTGTTCGCGATCTCGCCGCAGAACGTGCGGCGCCTCCTGCCGGTCGGTGCCGCCGCCGGTATCGCCGCCGCGTTCAATGCACCGATCGCTGCCGTGACGTTCGTGGTCGAGGAGATCATCGGGGACCTCGATCAGACGCTGCTCTCGGGCGTGGTCGTTGCGGCGGCGCTGGCTGCCGTGATCGAGCGTAGCGTGCTGGGCACGCACCCGGTGTTCCACGTACCCGGCACCTACGGCCTGGACCACCCCTCCTCGCTCATCGTCTACGTCGCGCTCGGTGGCGCGGCAGCGTTCGCGTCCGGCCTCTTCTACGACGGCCTATTGGGCCTGCGCATCTGGTTTCGCACGCGCCCGGCCAAGTGGGCGCATCCAGCGTTCGGCGGCCTGGTGACCGGTGCGCTCGCGGTCGGAGCGAGCCTGTGGCTCGGCGCACGCGGTATCACTGGCGACGGTTATCAAACACTGTCGGCAGCGCTCGCAGGCACGCTCGCGCTGCACGTGATGCTGGCGCTGATGGCTGCCAAGCTCGTCGCCACGATCGCTTGCTACTCCAGCGGCGGCGCGGGCGGCATCTTCGCACCTGTGCTGTTCATCGGCGGCATGCTCGGCGGCAGCTTCGGCCACCTCGACCGTCTGCTGCTCGGTCACCTCGACACCAATTTCGGAGCCTTCGCGCTCGTCGGCATGGGCGCATTTTTCTCGGCGGTGATCCGCGCGCCGATCACCTCGGTGCTCATCATCTTCGAGATGACCGGCAGCTACGGGTTGGTGCTGCCCTTGATGATCGCCAACGCCGCGGCGTACGTGCTGGCGCGCCGCACGCATCCGACGCCCATCTACGAGGCGTTGCTGGAGCAAGACGGGCTGGCCGTACCGCAGCTGCGACACACGGCCACCGTGCTGTCGGCGTTTCAGGTCGGCGATGCGATGACCACCGAGCTCATCTCGCTCAGGGCAGAGCTCACGGTGGCGCAGGCGCTGGAGCGCACACTGGAGCTGACGTTCACGATGTATCCGGTGATCGACGAAGCGCAGCACGTGCTGGGCGTCGTGAGCGATTCGCGGCTGCGTCGCAAGCTCGCGCAAGGCCAGGGCGATGAGCTGGTCCGCGCCCAGGCGCAGCCCGAGCCGTACCTGTACGCAGAGCAATCGCTCGTCGACGCCGTGGTGCGCATGCACGAGCTGGGTGCGCGCCAGATGGTCGTGGTGCAGTCCGCCGAACCGCACCCACTGGCCGGCATCCTCGCGATGAGCGATGTGATGCGTGCCCACGCGCTCGCAGCAGGTGCTGGCGAGGGCAGCGCGGCTCACGGTGCACCACCGACCGGAAGCTTGCGGCCCGCGGTCTCGTGGCCTCGACGCACGTCGGGTGTGCAGGAGCCCGCGCATACGCAGAGCTCATCCAAGTCCTGAAACGCGCACGGGTGAGCGAGCCCGTTGCTGCAACCGGCGAGGAATAGGCCCGTGTCCCTGCACGTTGGCCCCGCATGAGGCAACCGCCACCACGCATCTTGTTTGCGGCCTCGAATGCCGGCGCCCAAGCCGACAGCCTCGAGCGCATGGCGGCACTGGCCCGGACGTTGCACGCAGAGCTCCACGTGCTGCGCGTCCTGGCCGACCTGCACAACTACACGCCGTGGACGCCCTCCGATCACTTGATCGACGACGGCGCGAGCTTGGATCGCTTCACCGTCGCCTGCCGCGAGACTCGCGCTTGGTCCCAGGAGCTCTTGCAGCGCGACCTGACCGACGAGTGCTGGCAAGTTCGCATCGGTGCGTTCGTCCCGGAAGTCGCCGAGCATGCGCGTGCGCTGAATGCGTTGTTGATCGTGCTCGCGCCGGAGCACGCGAGGATGGGTGCTCTGGTGACGGAGCTCGTAAGCGCCAGCGCACTGCCCGTGCTCCTCGCACGCGGCCGCACAACGGGCACGGCGATCATCGCGGCCACCGATCTACGTGATCGGCGCTACCCGGTGTTGGACCGGGCATCGGTGGTTGCAGAGCGGCTCGCCGCGCATCTGGTCGTCGTGCACAATGCGGGGACGAATGGCTTGCCGGCTCGTCTGGCCAGCTTGTTGCGCGCGCTCAAGTCTCCGGAGCGTGATTTCGATGACAGCTGCACACAACGCCTGGCCGACGCGGTTTCACACCTGCCGGAGGACGCAGAAGCCATCGTCGCGGGCGAGATCGACCCAGTCGAGGCCATTCTCCGACACGCACGGTCTCGCGACGCAGACATCATCGTCGTCGGCGCCCATTCGCGCTCGTCCTTGCGTCGTTTGGTGGCCAGCAGCGTGGCCGCCCGAGTCGTGGATCGCGCGCGGCGCTCCGTGCTGGTCACCCCGCTGGATGGCCTGAGCACAGGCTCACGGACGCCGCGGCGCCCACAACCCGGTGATCCCAGCCCCTCACGGTACACGCACGGCTGACCGGGGTGTGTAGGTGACGGGCTGCAGCCCGGGCGCACCAGCCAAGCTCTGGTGCCGCATGCTCCAATCGCCGGCGGATCGTCATGAACCCACGAGCTTGGTCGCGCACGCTCGTCCGCCTGCAAGACAGTCGCGGCCGTCAGGGTCTGCGTCGTGCGCCCGGCCCCGCCTCAACACGGTCGCCGCGGGCCCACGACGGATGCCGAGCTTGCCGGCGCGCTCGGAGACGTGCGTGGTGCCCATCCGCGCGTGACCGAAACCGTCGACGGTCCGTGGAGCGTTCGTTTCGTGGTCGGCGCCTGCCCGTCGGTACCGCCGAGCACTGCAGCCGCGGCGCACGCGGCGCTGTGAGCAGGCTGACGCGCGTGGCGCAACTGGCACGCGACGTCGTTCCCGATTCGCACAGCGCACCTGACCGAAGAACGCGCGGCGGATGTCATGCACGGCATGTCGGCACGCGGCCACCTGTCGGCGGCGCCGACAAGCCACGGCTGTATTTCGTGATGGACGACAGAGGCGCGATCGGGCAGCGTTAAGTCTGTCGTCGAGGGGTGATCGCTGAGACAGACACAGGGGCCAGCACCGCCATCGCGTGCGTCGCACCACCGTTGTGGCACTCGGCTGCAAGCTCGCGTCGTCCACACACCGCGTCCGGTTTGGCGGTGCGATGCCCTCCGGCCCTCCTGCAGGCCGAGCGGGTGTGCGAGGACGCCCTGCACCGATTCCAAGCCAGCTAAAGATGGCCGCGACGACCAAGGCTCCCAACCGACCGCCGAGCGACGCGCACTCGCACATGCGGGTCCAGCAACGACCGCTGTTCCGCGGCATCCTGTTCGCAACGCGATCCGGAGAGCTTCTGCCGCCAGATCTGGCCCGCGTGCGTGCGCTCTGCGAGCTCTTCGGTGCGAGACTTCATGTACTGCGCGTCCTGCCTGCGTTGGGTCGCCCCAACGCACTCTTTGCCGGCCACGACACCGCGGATACGCTGATGCGTTCGCAGCATGCGGCGCAGCTGCGCAGCGACACTGAAGCCATCTGTCAAGGCGCGTTCGGGCACTCCGGTGCCGAGATCTCCGTGCGTCGTGGCGACTTCGAGCAAGTCGTCGCGCAAACCGCGCGTGAGCTCGGCGCAGACGTGATCGTTCTGCGCGGCGCGCACGCGCATCGAGGCAGTGAAGTCGTGGCCGTGGCGAGAGCCGCCCACGTTCCGGTGATGGTCGCCGAGTTGCCGCACGCGCATGCCATCGTCGCGGCCACGGACCTGTCCGACCCGCGCTATCCAGTGCTCATGCGCGGTGTGGAGCTGGCACAGCGTTTCGATGCATCACTGACAGCCGTGCACAACGCGGAGCCGTTCGCAGCCACGCCACCGACCATGGCCGCGGGTGCAGTCGTGCCCCCACACGCGAGCGTGAACGAGCGCTTGTTCGCCAGCGCCCGCGAGCGCATGCGCGCAGTCGTGGACGAGTTAGGTGTAGACTTCGACGGCGTCGTCGTGCGTCGGTTCGGCACCGCCGAGGCAATTTTGGAGGAGGCTCGACGCATGCACGCGGATCTCGTGGTGGTCGGAACCCGGCCACGTCCGTGGTTATTGCAGAAGCTCAGCCGCAGCGTCGCCGCCGCCGTGATCGATCGAGCCGCGCGCAGCGTGATGGTCGTTCCAATACCGGCGCCAGCGCTCCGCGTTGAGCTTGGTTAGTCGCGCCAACATGACGCGCTCGTCGCGCAGATCCCGGTGCGCGGCTGCGGACGGCAAACGATACACGCGAGACGCCTAGAGCCAGCTGAATGCAGAACCGACAACTGGCGGCTGGCTCCCAAGAGCTCTAACCAACCTGATCGTAGTGGTGACTGCGCGCGCAAGAGATCGACGGTGGAGGTGGCTCGGGGTGGTAGGCCTATGTGCGGGCGTGGCTTGCGCAGACGCTGCCGTGCCGGCGGGTGCGGCTGATCCGGACGGCATGGTCGACGCGGACGCGAGGACCGACGGCAGCTTCACAGCGGACGCCGATGCGGTCGTCAGTAGCAGCGTCGTCGTGTTGCCCGACACGCAGTTCTACACTTGCGCCTATCCGGCGATCTTCAACTCGCAAGCCCAGTGGGTGCTCGACCACCACGAGTCGCGGCAGATCGAGCTCGTGCTCCATACGGGCGACATAGTCGACATGGGTCTGCCGAGCCAGTGGCAGACCGCGGCCGAGAGCCTGCATCGCCTCGACAGCGTGGTGCCGTACCTCCTCACCACTGGCAACCACGACATGGCCGGGACGCGCGCCTCGCTCTTCGGCCAGTACTTTCGTGTAGCCGATGTCGCGACCAACACCTGGGAGCTGACCTCGCGCGATCCCACGCGCGTCGACAACAGCTACGCAGTGATCACGCTGAACGGACAGCGCTGGATCTTCCTCGGGCTCGAGTTCTCGCCGCGCGATGCCGTGGTGCAGTGGGCGAGCGATGTGCTCGCGGCACATGCCGACCTACCCGCGGTGCTGTTCACGCATGCCTACCTGTACAGCGACGGCCGGCGCTACGATCGCTCGATTCAGCCTATGCAACCCTATCATCCAGATCTGTACCGGTACACGCCTGACGAAGGCATGAACGACGGGGAAGATCTCTGGCGCAAGCTGATCGAGCCGCACGAAAACGTGCGCTTGGTGCTGTCCGGGCACGTGATTCCCGATGGCACGGCGCACTCCACTGCAACTCGAAAGAGTGGCAGCCAAGTGCACCAAGTGCTCGCAAACTACCAAGGGTGCGACGCCTGCCCCTGCTCGCAAGCGATGGGCGGTGGCGGGTACCTGCGCGTGCTCACCTTCGACCAAACGGGCGAGCGCATCCACGTCAGCACGTACTCACCGTATCTCAAAGCGGCGCTCACCGAGGCCGAGAACGATTTCTTGCTGCCACTGCGCTGAGCGCACGGGGCCGGCTCGCAGTGCGCGCGAGGTGGAGCGGCTGTCAGGGGCGGCGATGCACGACTGTGCTCTTATCGCCGCTCTCGCGCTGCGGAATAGCGATCCCGCGCAAGGCGGCGCTCGGATCCACGCGGGGCGCTTGCTAGGCGAGTGGAGACCGTCGTCGGCATGTGGCCCGAAGCAGAGATCGACGCCCGACCCGCCCGCGATGTGATCTCCGTTGAGCGCCGCAGGCGCGAATAAGTTCCCCGTTGAGCGCCGCAGGCGCGAATAAGGCTCTCGCGGAAAGTCAGCTACCGCCGGCAAAGCCGGCGGCTTGATGAAGGCCCCCAGAGGGGGCCTCCCAGGGATGTAGGGAGCTACGCTCCCAAGTTTTTCGCGTGAAGGGAGCTACGCTCCCGGCCTGCCTCGTGAAGGAGGCTGAAGCCCCCCGAATGGCAGGACTTCTTGTCGCTTCTCCTCCTCCTCTTGATCCCGGATGTACGCTCGGATCTTTGCCTCATCCAGACCGACCGTGCTCACGCAATAGCCGCGCGCCCAGAAGTGGAACCCGGTGAAGTTCCGCTCCCGCCCGAGAAACTGCCGGTGGATCTGGATGGCCGACTTCCCTTTCACGAAGCCCACCGTGTTCGACACGCTGTACTTCGGCGGGATGCTCAGCAGCAGATGCACATGGTCCGGCATCGCGTGACCTTCGACCAGCTCGACCTCCTGCTGCACGCACAGCTCTCGCAGAATCCTCCCAATGTCCTTCCGCAGTTGCCCGAAGATCGAGCGCTTGCGGTACTTCGGCACGAACACGACGTGGTACCTGCAGTACCATCGAACGTGCGACAGGCTTTGCCACTCTCGCATGACGGTCTCCTTTCGCGCGAACGGTCAGGTTCGCGCGACGGAGACCGTCGCCTATTTTCACCCAAGTTCCGACGCAGCACGACGCACGACGGGACGGCTGAAGCCTCGTCGAGTCACACCGCCAGAGGCGGTGGCTTACCGTTGGAGTTAGCGCGCCAGGAGAGAATATCCATGCCCATGATCGAGGTACTGCGTTCGTCCGTGAACACCTGGGAGTGCGACCAGATGGGGCACATGAACGTGCGCCACTACTTCGGTCGCGCCGACGCCGGCCTCGCGATGCTCG
>DASVHQ010000143.1:0-27224 GCA_036382515.1 Polyangiales bacterium
AGTTCCGTCTAAGTCTACGCGTCTGCGCCGGTGCGCGGCAGAGGCCTGGAGATTTGCGAGGAAGGTCGACGACTTGCCGGACCGACTGGGAAAGGTGGCCCCGGACATAGGCTGACGAAGCGTCGCCGTCTATGCTGGCGGACCACGGGCCCGCGGCGCTCGCCCAGGTGCTCGGCGTGCCACCTCGCGATCTCTTCGCACGCACGCGCCCACTGCCGGCACCGCTGCTACGGCGCATGACATTCTGGAGCGATGCAGTTGCACAGCACGAAATCACAGGCGTTCTCGATTGGGTCCGGCGCTGCTGCCGGTAGCCATGGGCTGCATCACGGCCGCCGAGGGCGTGGTCACCGATCCGATCGACGAAGGTGGAACTGACGAAGACCTGGTAGCGCTTGTCCATCGCGGGTCGATTCTAGCCGACCGGCCCCACGATCGTCTTTGAACTCGGCCGACTTCGGTTGTGTTCCAGGCATGGAATCCCCTGTCACTGCGCGTCCCACGCCCGTCACTGCGCGTCACGCCCGTCACTGCGCGTCACGCCCGTCACTGCGCGTCACGCCCGTCACTGCGGATCTTCCGGGTGGTCCCGGCCCCGCTGACCCGTCCCGAGGCCGCCTCACCGCCCGGAGGCGCTGGGAAGACCCCGGCGGTCACCCGGAACCACCACTGCTTGGTGATGGGTTTGCGAGCAGTCCCCTCGGCGCGCGCTGCCTCGCTGGTCAACGAGCTGTCGTTCGATGCTGGCGATGTGTTCGCCTGCGCTGCCACCATTGAGGGACTGGGAGCCGCCGTTGGCCGCTGAGCGGTGACGGGCGTCGCTGCTGCGGCCCCGCACGCTTGCCGCTTGTACTGCGCACGCCGCTCCCGCTTTCCAACCGCTGCACCGTGTGGCGACAGAGGGTCTCGCTTGTGACTGGAAATGCAGCAGGTGCCGGCGCCCACCGTCGACTGTGCACCGCTCGGTTCGCTTTGTGCGGCGGATACCGATTGTTGCGACCACCTGCTACCCTGCGTCGGTGGTGACTGCGATACCAATCCCAGGGGCTGAGCAAAAGAAGCAGGAAGATACCCAAAGATCCGCTCGCGGTACGCAGTTACCCAGCATGCAGGGCGCGAGACCGCTTCTAATTCTCGGCTTGTGTTTCGCGAGCCTCGGCGCGATTCGCTGTGCACCAGATCAAGTGCTCCCCGGCTACTATGGCGCACCGGACGGGGGCACGGCCTCGACCGCCAACGCCATCAGTGCGAGCTTGGGCAGCGGCAGCGCAGGCGACACGCCTCAGTCAGGCACGTCGGGTGCAGGCGGCGCAGGCTCACGACTGCCCGACGCCGGCCCCGGCGCGATGGCCAACGCCGGTAACGGGGGGTCGACCGCGGGCAGCTCGGCGAACATGGATGGAGGCGCGGGCACGAGCAGCCGCTCTGCGTGCGACATGAGCGGGCGCTGGCTCGTCACGCGGCACGAGGTCGCCGATGGGCTTGGTCAGCTGCAAACCGCTCACTCCTGGCTCTACTACGAGATCGAGCAGCAGGGTGATCAGTTCACCGTCAAGAAGGGCCTGAACTGCGGGCACGGCGTGGTTCAACGCACGCTGCTGGGTGCCAACGTCGACATGCACCTTTCATGGCCGAGCGTGCTGCTAAAGAGCCGCGATGACGGGCGCGCCGGCACCAGCAAAGCGGGCTCCGCTGGCTGCGATGTCCACTTCGACAAGATCACGCGCTCGGAAGGCGTGACCGTCCCGTACTACAACGATCCGAGCATCCCTCTGGCGACCATGAACCAGCAGGCGACGGGGACGACCCCGGGCTGGGAGGACTGGGACAACGACGGGCATCCAGGCATCACGATGTTCCTCTCCGGTGGCATCTCCGGAGAAATCTATGCGGCCGTGCGGTCCTACAACGAGCTCTCCGGCACGGCCCCAGACACGACCCACACCTTGAAGCTCGCCGACGTCTGGGACCAGACCGAGAACGTCCTCGGCTACAACGGCTCCCCGGCGCTCACGAGCACAGGCGTGCGCGCCTCGGACGCAACGTTCCACTTCGCGGAGCTCGCACGCCTCGGGGCCAGCCAAGCCACCGGCGATGACACCGCGATCTGCGCAGCGCTTCGAATGCTCGCACCGACGCTGACCCCGAACGCTTCCGACAAATAGTCGTTCCTCATCTCGCGAAGGTGCCCTGCATGCGGACGATTCTCTGCCGTTCGACGCTCGCTTGTAGCCTGCTCACGGCGTCGGTTGCGCAGGCGTCACCGCTCTTCGACCTCGGTGGCGACATGGGCTCGACCGCAGGCCAGCAAGCGCGCGTGCTGCCCGAGGGCTCCGGCGCTGCGTACTTCAACCCTTCGCTGCTAGTCGAAGCACCGGAGGGCCTGACCTTCGGCGTAGTCGTGCTCACCCAGCAGATCGGGCTCACGCTCGACGGCCGGCCTGGCACGCAGTTCGCCGTGCCCACGGGTCTCGAGAACGCCGGACACGCCGACAACACGCGCTGGGACAACTACCCGATCGCAACCACCCTCTTGCAGAACGGGCGCATGAAAGACGCTCTGCACGCGCCACTGACACCACGTCCACGCCAGGGCGCGTCGACCGGTCATCAGACTCATACCTACGAGATGATCGGGTTGGTCACGAAGTTCTTCGACAAGCGCTTGGCGTTCGGGATCCACGGCTTGGTTCCCAACGGCGACTTCACCCAGATGAACGCGTTCTACAACGACGAGCGCGAGCAGTACTTCAGCAACAGCTTGCATCCCGAGCTCTACGGCGACCGCTTGACGGCGCTGTCCATAGCCTTTGGCGCCGGCCTCAAGCTGAGCGATGACTTTGCGCTCGGTGTGGGCGCGACCATGAGCCTCAAAGCCATCGTCGGTGCACCAACGTACGTGGCGGATACAGGCAACCTGGGCAACATCCTGGTCGACATCAAGGGTTCGGTGAAAGTGGCCCTTTCGCCACACTTTGGTGCGAGTTACAAGCTGACGCCGCGCTGGCGGCTGACGGCCACCGCGCACGCGCCCGAGAAGCTGGAGCTCAGCACCAACTTCACGTTCTTGCTCGCCAACGGTCTCGAACAGGCGTCGGGCATCACCTTCGTGCACGACTACACACCCTGGCAGCTTGGCGCGGGCTCTGCGTACGATCTGATCCAGGAGCGCGAGCAGACCCTCAGCCTCGTCGGGACCTTGCTCTACGCGAAGTGGTCCGATTACCGCGACCGCCACGGCAATGCGCCAACGCCCTCGTACGCCTGGGGGGACACCTTGTCGCCGAGCTTCGGCGTGCACCACCGTTGGGGCCAAACCAAGAGCTTCCTCGATCTGGTGTATCAGCCCACGCCCGTTCCAGAGCAAACCGGCCGCACCAACTACGTGGACAACGATCGCGCGGGAGTCGATGGCGGCATCGAGTATCAGTTCACGGTCTGGGGCACCCCGATGCGTGTGGGCGCGCAGGCACAGGTCCACGTGCTGATCCCGCGTCGCCAGACAAAGCTGCCGACGCCCACCTACGCCGACGGCAAGAACCGTACGCCCGAGCTCGTCAAGGACGAGGTGCCGGACGACAGCCAGATCAGCGGTACCCCGGTGAAAGGCGTGAACGGCTTGCAAACCAACAACCCCGGCTGGCCAGGCTTCGGAAGCGGCGGCGCCATCATCACGGCGGGTCTCTACTTCTCGGTGACGCCATGAAACCTTCCGCTGTGCGCTGCTGCGCGTCGATCGCCTTGTGCGGCCTGTGTGCTCTGGCGGCGAGCGGTTGTCGTCTGGGTGGCGGGTCGGGGGTAAAGGGGCCTTGGCCGGTGGTGGCGGTGCAGAGCGATGCGGGGCTTGGCAACCATGCGGCTGACGGCGGCAGCCGAAGTAGCGCGGGCACGGGTGCGGCCGCTGGCGCAAGCGGCTCCGCCAGCGCGCCCGGCGACGCTGCGCAAACCCAGCTGCCCAAGGATGCGGGTCTTGGACACACCGGCGACGATGCAGGCACGGTCGCCTGCAACGCCCCCAGCATGGTGAACGTGTGCAACCCCGTGACGAACAGCGGCTGCGCGACGGGCACGCAGTGCGTTCCGGATCTCGCGGCCCTGGTGCTGTCGGGCCGTTGCACCTTCAGCGCACCGATGGACGCCGGAACTTGCTTCGCCTTGCCCTTCACCGAGAGCTGTCCAGCCAGGTCCACCTGCGACAACGCAGCGTGCCGCACGCTTTGCTTCTGTGACACCGACTGTCCCAAAGGACAATGCTGCCATGCCACCATCGGCACTCTCGGTTTCAAGCTCTGCAAGCCCTGTCCGTAATCTCCAGCTCGCGGCCGTCCCGAGCCCGACCACGGGCATCGGCGTCTCGGCTGTGCTCGTCTCCATCCGCTCTTCATGGATGGCGCGCAGCTGCACTTCAGCGAGCGTGCCGGCACCGCGCAGCTGCGCTGCCGGCTTCCGCGCGGCGATGGGTCCCTGGACACGAGCATCGCCGAGTTCGCCGTCGCCGGCCTGATTCGCCTGCTGCGCTCGTTTGGCGGCGCGACGGCCCAAGCGCACGCGGTCTGCTTCGAGCACGCGCGGCCGGCTCATTACCTCGAGTACACCCGCGTCTTCGGCGGCGTCGAGCGCTACCGGCAGCCGTTCAGCGGGATCGAGTTCAGCACGGAGCTACTGGACCGCCCGCACCTGCACTCCCACCCGGAGCTGCACGCAGTGCTGCGCCTGCAAGCCGAGCGCAGCCTGGAGCGCTTGTCGCGACCGACGACCTTCTCGGAACGTCTGCGACCGTTGTTCCTCGGGCACGACGCCGACCGGACACCGGACATGCGCCGCGCAGCACGTGAGCTGGGCCTGAGTGTGCGCTCACTACGACGCCGCCTCGCCGAGGAAGGCGTCTGCTACCGTGAGCTCGCACAAAACATCCTGGAAGAGCGGTCGCGCCAGCTGCTACGCGACCCCGAGGTGTCGGTGCAACAGGCTGCGCATGAGCTGGGCTTTGCCGATGCGAGCGCCTTTCATCGCGCATTCAAGCGCTGGATCGGCGTGACGCCGAGCGAGTTCCGCGAAGCTCGCCCCGAGGCTGCAGCGGGCTGACCCCTTCGCGCGCGATGCCGGCGCGTAGCCGCTAGTGCCCGGCAGGCGCAGGCGCAGCTGGCTTCGCCGCAGGCGCGGGGGTAGCCGGTGCGGGCAGCCCCTTCGCGCGCTTCCAGATCTGGCTCTGGCCGAGCAGCGGGATCCCGAGGTAGCCGCGGATCTTGACCGTGTCGCGATCCAGCATCTTGATGTCCATGCGATACGTCTTGCCGTCGCGCGGACTGTACACGTAACCGTTCTCGTACTCACCGTCGTCGTACTGCAGCTTCCAGATGATGATGATGCCGATCGTCGAGCGGTCGCGCAGCTCGGGCTTGGGATTGTGGATGTCCTTCGACGGGTTGCGCTTGTCTGCTTGGGGATGCGGGCAACAGGTCGTGATGCCGCGGAACGTTCCGTCGTGCGCCCGGATGAACTTGATCCGGCCCTCGCTGCCTTCGGTCCACCACTCGCCCAGCAGGGCGTCTCCGGGTTGTGCGCCCGCGGAGGCCGCGCTGCTGTCCGGGGTGGCTTCGGCCCTGACACGTAGCGCAAAGCGACCCGCGCTCGCGACCAGAACCATCGACAGCCCGCCGACAAACCACAAGGCATTGGTGTTTCGTCTCATGCTTCGCACTCCTGCGCGACGTTCGAGAGTCTCTGGCACGCTGCCGGTGTCGCGTCAGCGACCACCGATGCGCTCCGTCGAAGCACTCTAACGGCCGCCGCAGCGACCCGAGCGGCCAATTCGTGACGCGAGCGGCCAAAGCGGCCGCGCGGACTCTCGAGAAGCCTGCGACGCGGCGACCAGGCAGGCTCAGCGCGGCGCCCCCTACCCGCACGAGCCCGCACGAGCCCGCACGCTGCTCGGCGCCAGTCATGAACCTAGGCTGGCGCGTAGCTTTTCGAGTGCTGGGGCGCGTGCGCCGGTGCGCAGCGCGCGCGACCCCGCCGCGCGCGCTGCGCCTCGCCTCAGTGCTTGCGATCTTCCACTTCGGTGACGAACGAGACCTCGGGCGCCCCCATCACCCCGCCCCGCTCCATCGCTGCGCGGATGTCCGCCCCCGCGCCGTAGCGTTTTGCGCCGTCCAGATCTTTCACGCGGTTGACGATGGTGACGAGGTTCGGGTCGGCGGCGTCTTGGTACACGATCGAAGACAGCCAGCCGTGCGCCTTGCGTGTGGCGTCCATACCGTCGAAGACCTTCTTCCAGGCTTCGAAGTTCGCGACGCGATGCTTGACGATGAGTCCTGCGGCCATGTGTGTTCTCCAGGTTGTGACGGTGTGTCCGTCGTGGTGAGAGCCACCTTGGCAGGCTCGACGGGAGCTGGGAACGCTCGAAAACGCACAGGGGGTGTGCGAGCATGCACGGGTGATTTCCTGGGAAGATTTGCGGTATTTGCGCGTGATCGCCGGCAAGGGCAGCCTGGTCCAGGCTGCCAAACAGCTCGGCGTCGATCACTCCACCGTGAGCCGCCGGTTGAGTGCGCTAGAGAGTGCGCTCGGCGTCAAGCTGTTCACGCGCGGCGCCGAAGGGCTCGTCCCCTCGCGAGCACTCGGCGAGCTCGTGCCGTTCGTCGAGGAGATGCAGCGCCAGGTCGAGGGCATCGAGCGCAGCATCTCCGGCCACGATCAGCGCCTGGCCGGCAAGGTGCGGATCACCACCTCCGAAGCGATCAGTGGCTACTTCGTGCAGCTGCTCAGCGAGCTGCGCGCGCGTTATCCGGAGATCTCGGTCGAAGTGCTCAGCGGCAACCAAGCGTATGACCTGCTGCGCGGCGAAGCGGACATCGCAGTGCGCGCGCGTGCGCTCACCGAGCCCGAGCTGATCGCGCGCCGCTTGACGACCGCTGTATGGGCGCTCTACGCCACGCCCGACTACATCGCGCGGCGCGGACGACTGACCGCACCGGAGGCGCTCGCCGGCCACGACATCGTCGGATACGACGCCAAGATGGCCGGCACGCCTGGCGGTCTGTGGTTCGACGCGCATGGCGCACGCGCCAGCACTGCGCTGCGCTGCAACAGCATCGGTTCCGCGCTCAATGGCGCGCTGGTCGGCATGGGCATCGCCGCTCTGCCGTGCTTTCTGGCCGACGGGGAGGCCACGTTGCGTCGCATCGCCGATGCTTCGATCGGCGAGCGCGATGTCTGGCTGGTGGTGCATCCCGACTTGCCACGCATCGCGCGCGTGCGCGTCGTGATGGATTTCATGATCGAGCACTTCGAGCGCGACGGACCACGCTGGCGTGGTGAGCGGCCGATCGCCGGTTGAGCCTGCAACTGCGGCGGGCCGCGTCGTCAGAGCGCGGCCGACTCACGGTCCAGCGCATCCTGCAGCAGCGCTCGCGGATAGCCCATCGTGAAACGGCCGTTGATCTCGCAGCGTGGATTGAAGGCCTCCCCTCCCTCAACCTGCGCGTAACGGAAACCATCGATCCCGAACGGGCCAAAGTACCCGGCGGCCGCGAGCGCGGCCGAAGTTTTGGTCAACTCGGCCGCCAGTGCGGCGGCTTCGGCCGGACTGACTTCCGCCGGTGCCACGGACATGCCCAGGAAGCGGCCGTGCGCATCGCAGCGTTGCTCACGCGTGGAACCCATCAGCAGCACACCGGTGCGTGTGAGATAGCCGTGGCGCGAGAAGTCGGCCAGGCGCTGCACCCACGGCTCCACCTGCAGCCCTTCTCCTCGCGCGAAGCTGCGTGCGCAGAAGCTTCGCGTCGCAGCGTCGAGCGAACTGCCGTGGACGCGCCGCTGCTCGCGGCCAGCAAAAGAGAACTCACGCTTGAGCACATAGCTTCCAGTGACGGAAGCCCGTTGCAGCTGCTGCTCGAGCGCCGCCATGTCGAGCACGTACGCCGAGCCTGGCAACCCGTGCCCCAGCGCCGCGCAGAAGCTGCGGCTGTTCACCCCGCGCAGCACGGCGAGCGAGGGCGCCGGCCCGGGCGTGAGTCCGAGCGCCGTGACGCGGGCGAGCGCATTCGGCGTGGGACAAAAGAGTTGAAGCACGCAATCGGCGCGCAAAGGGCCACGCCACGTATCGGTCAACACGACATCGTCTGCGGCGATCAGGTCGGCCATGCGTGCCGACAGCTCGGCCACGCGCTGCGCCGTGATGCGCGGCGCGTGGTAGCTGGCAGGGTCCTGCAGCTCGAGGTCCGCGTCGAGATTCAGGAGCCACGCGATACAGGTTGCCATTGTTCCAGCGCGTCCAGAAAGGATTCATCCATGCCGGCCTGCGTGCGCGCCGGCCGATCCAGCGGATCGCCACGCATCAACATGGGCGAGAGCGGCGCCGGCAACGAGCGTTCCCAGCGCACGAAAGATAGCTCGCCCTCGAAGCAGCGAAACCAGTGCGCCGCGAACGCCACGTGTGCGATCTCCTCACGCGCAACCGCTTCTTGCAAGCACGCGCCGCGCTCGTCACCGACCGCACGAAAGCGTTCGGCGAAGCGGCGCGCGTGGTCGAGGTTGCCCGCCTCGAAGCCGAGGCCCATCACCGCCACGAACGCCGACGCGGTGGGCGCGGCAGGCACACGCGACCAGAACCAGTCGCGCACCGGAAAGTCACCGACCTTGCAGCCCAGCTGCTCGATGTGCTCGGCGTACATGCGCATGTGACGAATCTCGTCCTGGCAGATGCCGACGAGGCCGCGCTTGAACGCCGTCGGTGTGTCGGGAAATGCCAGCACCGCCCAGCACATCAGCTCCGCGGCCTGCAACTCGTGATGCAGGAACGTGTGCAGCAACTCGGCACGTCGCCTCGGCTCACGCAGCGCACCCGCCCTTGGTGCCTTGATCTTGTCGAGCGACACGCGCAGCTGCGCGGGTCGACCTGGCTGCAAGAGACGCAGCGGCGCGCTGCCCTCGAGCACGCGCTGCGGCACCGGGCCCGGAACGAGCTTGTGATCGAGCACGTCGCTCGTGACGTAGTCGTACGCCCAGCGCTGCAAGCTGCCTTGCGGGGGCGCGCCAGACGCGCGATCACTGGACTTGTCCGGCGTATCCATCTGCGGTCAACGCCACGACTGTAGCAAACGCCGGGCCGCACCACGAAGGGCTTCTCCACAGGTTGGCTGACCTCAGCCCATCAGATGCTCGACGAAGCCATCGATGGCCGCGCGCGTCGTACGCATGTTCATGAACACGGCCTTCTCTCCCGGCAGCGCGCGGAAACGCCCGCGGTCATCGTAGGCGGTATGGGTCACGCTCTTGACCCAGTTGGTCGAGAGACCGACCTTGCCGCGTCGCAGGAAGAGCTCGCGGTGGAACCAGTCGTTGCGTCTCGCACGTTCGAGAGCCTCGGGCTCCGGCGTGAAGGCGTGCTCGAGAGCGAACTCCTGCTCCGCGTCCGAGACTCGCGCAGGGTCATAGATGCGAAAGCCGACGCTCGGCCCCTGGTTTTCCCGGGCCACGACGTGGACGTGCGGGAGCGCAGCAAGCCGTTGGCGAAAGTAGTTGGCGTTCTGCAAGCCGTGCGCCATCGCGATCTGAAAGCCCTCGATGCCCATCTGTTCGAGCGCCGCGTGCGCGCCGAACAACCCGATCGCGCTGCGCGAGCACTCGATCGTGGACTGCAGGTGCGTGTGCCCCTGCGATTCGTCCTCGAAATAGGTGAAGTTCTCCGGGTCGGCTTCCATGAAGCGTAGGTCGTCGCGCTCTTTGATCATCACCACGCTCGACGTGTATGGCACGAAGCCCCACTTGTGGAAGTCCACGCTGAACGAGTCCGCGTAGCGCAGCTCGCGGAAGCGCTCGGTGTTCCAGCGCAGCCCGGCGAGCGTGGTCGGGTTGATATCCAGCGGGTTGCGATCGAAGTCGTAGTCCTTGAAAAAGAGCATCGCCCAGCCCACCGCCGCGTCGACGTGGATGTGCGGCGGCGTGCGAATCTCGTAGCGCTCGCACAGCCGGTTGCGGATCTCGAACACCGGCTTGACGCGATCGACGCCGAAGGTGTCGGTGGTACCCATCGTCAGCATGATGCTCGGCACGGCACACTTCAGACGGAAGCAGGCCTCGAGCTGATGTTCGAGGTCCGCGAGGTCGATCGCGTTGGCATCCCCGATGCGAATGCGAATCACCTTCTCGCGGATGTTCACACCCAGGAGCGAGAGGTTCGTAATGTGCGTGTAGTGACCGCCAAGCGAGTTGATGATGCGGTAGTCGTGGGTGTAGCCCATCCCGTGGTGCTTGGCCTCGGGCAGACTCTTGCGAATCCCGAGCAGGTAGCCGTAGAGATTGCAGAGCGTTCCGCCAGACGTGAAGATCCCCGTCGCTCGCGACGGATCGTAGCCAGCCAGGAGCGCGAGCTTGCGCACCATCGAGGCCTCGAGATCGTCCGCCATCTCGCTGTAGTCGCGATGCACCAGGTTGGCGTTGGCGATCGTGCCCAAGAGGCACCCGAGGATCGCCGGATCACTCGAAACGCCGGCAACGTTCTCGACCGCGGCGGGCGTCTCCCATGACTTGGACAGGGCGGCCGCGAATCTCGACAGCTGCAACGATCCCGAGCCGGGATCCGATGAGCGCTGCGGGAACGCGTGGCTCGACGTCAGCTCATGCAGCAGCGCCGCGCCCTGCGGATAGGCGTCGACGCGCGGGCCGGGGCCCGGGTGCTCAGTGCGAAACGCCAGCAACTCGCGCAGCATCGGGTCGCCAAGGAACGGATAGCGCTGCGGATCCCGCGAGAAGAAGCGCGCGAGCAGGTCATCGACTGCAGACTGGAACAGCGGCGAGATACCGTTGTCCTGGGGAGCCCACGACCATCGCTTCATGCGCAACTCTCCTGCTTGCAGCATACCACGATCGGTCCGTGCACCAGCGCCGAGGGATGGCGTTTCGGGGACGGGGATCCGGCACGCAACGAACTGCTCGCTGCCGATCGGATACACCGGCGGGCAGGCTAGCTCAGCACCCGGAATCGATGCAGACGCGGCCATCGGCACGGGCGTTGTCGGCACATTGGCTGCCGTCGGACCGGCGGCGCTGGATCGATCCGTGCCGCTGTCGGCGGCGGGACTGGCTTGGCCGGTTTGCGCAGAGCGTCCGGCTGCACCGGCTTGCCGTTCCGCTGCGCCAGAGCCAGGGGCGGGACCGTGGGCTCCGATCCGAAGAGGTCGACGAGCAGCGCCCGCGTGGGCTCGCTGAGCCCCGCGGGCAAGCGCGGTGGCAAAAGCGGCGCGTCGGGGTCGAGCATGGCCGCGAGCACGAACGACAGCAGTGGATCGAGCAGGTGACAGCTGACGGGCGGCAACACCAGCACGCGTTCGGCGCTGATGCTCTCTGCGTGCTCCACCAGGCCAAAGCGCACGGTGTACCCGGCCGGATCCGCGTTGGCGTCGATGAAGCCTTCGACCGCAATCCCGGCCTGTGCCGGCGCGACGAACACCTCGTGCCCCAGCTGCTGCTCCACCTCGTCCGCCAGCTCACGCGCCGACGCGCACTCGTGTGCCCCCGGTCCGCGCACCCAGCTGAGCGCTGCCGGCTGCGGCTCGCGATGCCTGGGCTGGGCGTGCGCGAACGCAACCCGCGGCCCCCACGGCCCGAGACCGAGGCATGCCACGGCTCCCCAAGTGGCCGGACGCACATTCACGCGGCGCTTTTAGCACTGATCGGCGCTGCGGAGCTGCGGCAAGTGCTCGCGGCCCGTTGCTCGCGCCACCTTTTCCGTCGCTTGAAACGCCCGGCATCGACGGGCCGCGCAGAGACCGCACTGCGCAGCCTCTGTCGCGCCGCTGATGGCTGCGGCGGTCCGCCGATCTGCTGACCACACGCACGTGACGACCCGACCAGCTTCGTCGACCCACGGGGAGCACCGCGCGACCCAGTGCTCGAGCGCCGATGGCTCACCCAGGCGGGTGCGTTCGAACGCCTGGGTTGAGTGAGAGCATGAGCTGCCAGAGCCATGGCTGGGACAATCGCTAACTGCAGTTTCAGCTCCAGCCGCCCACGACCTCCACCGCAGATCCACTCGGGCCCGCCGGCCGCGCCGAGCAACTCGCACGCAAACGACCGCGGCGACACCTGAGCGAACGTGGCTGACATGCGTGCTCGGTGGTGCAGTGCTCGGCCTCTGCGGCTGCCCGTCGTCGAGCACCCACAGGCCAGCGTCGGCCCGCGATGGCTCGGCCAGCGCGTTCGACGCCGGCAAGTCGGGCGCGCCTCTGCTCGACGCTGGAACCGCGATCGTGGATGCCTCCGCGCCAATACGTGACAGCGGCAGCACAGCGAGACCCGCAACGATCAGCCTGGGTACCCTCGCCTGTCCCGTCGATGGAGGCACCTGCGCACCGCATCAAGCGTGCTGTCTGAGCTGGTCCCCGAACAACAGCTGCGCATCGAGCTTCGATGGCTGCCCGCGCGGCAGCGGCGCGTGCCCGATGGCTTGCGCTTCGGTCCCTTGTCGTCTCTGCTCAGGGCCGTGGCTCAGATCGCGCCTTGGCCGCTCGCGGGCGGTGGTATTCGGCACGCCGCCTGGTCGCGGACAAATGGCGCGCGTCGGACGCCGTCGAAAATTGCTAAGAAACGGCGTCATTTCACGACTCACGCCGGTGCGTTCATGAGCGCTCGTGTCCCACCTGGCGCCCTACAAGGCAGGCTTCTCGCCAGCTTTGAGCCTCACCTCTTGCGTCAGCCGTCGCGGGGCCGTAGCAAGTCGTTCTCGATTCGATGCACGCCCTCGCGCCTACCATGCCCGCCGACTTGCGGGCGCTCCTCAAGTCGCTCGGAGCCAAAGCCCAAGGCGAGGGCCCGCGCAGCGAGCGGGTGCTCGAGCGACTGCTAGACCTCGAGCGCTGCGTGGCGCTGGGCGACGTCTTGGACCAACCGCTGCGTAGTCAGGCACTTGAGCCCGGCCTGCGTCGGGCGCTGGAGGAGGCGCAGCTCGCACGCCTGCGCCTGGTCGAGGCCAAGCTGCTGGCCAGCCTGCGCGATCTGCGCGCGCAGATCGACCGGCGCTTCGAGCACGCATTCTCGGGTGGGCGCAGCGCACCCGACGCCGCGGCGCTGCATGCCCTGCTCAGCGAAGGCGGCGGCTTGCAAGTGGGCGGTGACGCTCGGCGGCGGGCCGTTGCCGCGCAAGCCACCGCGCGCTACGTGGCCGTCGTCAACGGAGCGGTGGAGGTTGTGCTCAAGGAACTCGGCTGGCGGCAAAAAGACGTGCAGCAAGCCTTGCAGCAAGGCAGCGCCGAGACGCTTCGCCTGGCAGCCCTCGATCGAGTGCTCGACGAGATCTTCCGCACCGAGCTCTCTCTGAGTCGCCTGCAGCTCGAGGCGAGCTTGGGCCAGGCGCTGCAGATGCAGCTGCGCACCGCGTGCGCGACGCTCGCCGTTGACGCGAGCGCGGCCAGTGCGGACGCGCTGCAGCCGTGGTTCGGGCCGCGCGGCTGCATCGGGCACTTCCTGCGCGACGCGCGTCGCGCGTGTCACGCGCTGCTCGACTTGGAATGGTCCGCGCTCATGGGGCTCTTGCAAGCCGCACTGCAGGCCACGGGGGCCTCCGCGCAAAGCGCTGAAGCAGGCGCAGCTAGCTCGCCAGAGAGAGACGAACCATGAGAACCACGCTGGCCACAGGGAGCTGCGGAGCGGTCGGCATACTCGCCGTGCTCCGCACTTCGCTCTATTACCAGGGGATCGACAAGCTCGCGTTCAGCATCACGCTGCTGATGGCCTTCATGTTCTGCGTGGCCATCGTGGAGCTACTCTGGGTGGCGCGCCGCACCGGCGCGCTGCGGCTGGAGCTGGATGCGATTCCCAGCGATGCCGAATACGAGCGCGTCGAGCATGCCTCACCGCTCTTGCGCTCGCTGCTCAGCGCGCGGCTCGACCGCACGTCGTTGCCGGTGCCCGGTCCGGTGTTCGCGCCCTTCATCCTGAGCTTGCTCATCATGCTCGGCCTACTCGGCACGTTCCTCGGCCTGTTCGAGACGCTGCGCGGCGCCGGCCTCGCGCTCGATGCGAGCGCCGACGTCGAAGCGCTACGCGCTGGCCTCAAGGGCCCGATCAGCGGCCTGATGCGCAGCTTCGGCACCTCGGCGGCGGGCGTCGCGAGCTCCTCGATGCTCGGCATGGCGGCGGTGTTCGTGCGGCGGGACAGCAATCGCTTCGGCGTCGCGCTGCACGAGATGGCGAGCGGCCGCCTCGCACGCTTCGCCCCGGCGCGCCGCCAGCTGCTCGCGCTCGAGACCCTCGCCGAGCAAGGCCGCGCCTGGCCGACGGCCGCTGCCGCGCTCCAGCAGGCCGTAGTGCAACTGCAAACGCTGCAAACGAGCTGGGCAGAAGCCCACTCGCACGCCGCCGAGCAGACTCGCGAACAACTCGGCGAGGCCACGCGCGCAATCCGTGATGCCATCACGAGCGGGGTGCAGCACGCAGCCAAAAGCAGCAGTGAAGCGATCAAGCCGCTGTTGCGCGAGGCGATCGCCGACAGCGGCGCGGCGGTGCGCGAGCATCTGGGCGCCCTGCGCGAGCAGTTGAGCGACGAAGCCGAGGCCCGCAAGCTGCACCAGAGCAAGCTGCAAGAGCTCGCCGAGCTGCAACTGCAGCAGCTCACGGCGCGCCTGCAAGCCGACGCCGCGGCACGCACGCAGCACGAAGAGGCCGTGCGCGCACAGACCACCGAGCACTTGCAGCAGCTGCACGAGAAGCTCGACACTGACGCCCATGTACGGCGTGAACACGAGACGCTCGTGCGCGCGCAAGTCGCCGAGCACCTGCAAGCCCTTTACGCGCGGGTCGAGTCCGAGGCGCAAGCGCGGCGGCAGCACGACGAAGCGGTACGCGCACAGCTCGCCACGCAGCTGCAGACACTCGAGGCCGGCTTTGCTCACAGCCGCACCGCACTGTCCGAGCTGGAGACGCAGCGCATGCAAGCCCTACTCGACGGCGAGAGCGAGCGAGCCAGCGGCTTGGCCGCGCAGTGGCAAGAGCTCGCGCGCTCGCGCGCCGAGGCCGATGCCGGCCTTTTGTCCCAGTTCGAGCAGGCGCTCGCGCAAGCCACAGCGCAGCACGGCAAGCGCAGCGAGACGCTGGCCGAGCGCTTCGAGCAGCTGGCCGAACGCGTGCAGGCGGCCTTCGAGCAGGCGGGTGAGCGGGATCGCGAGCGCGCGGCGGCGCTCAGCGAAGTCGGCGCGCGCATGCAACGCGATCTCGCCGAAGCCGCGAGCGTCGTGCGTGAGCGTCTGCAATACAGTGCGCAGGCGGAGGCCACGCAGCAGGCCCGCGCGGAAGAGCTGTTCGCACGGCTAGGTGAGGCGTCCAAGGTGATCGCCGAGGCGGCGCAGACACAGGTGGGCGCGCTCGGGCAATTCGTCGCAGCAACCGATGGGCGTCTGCGCGAAGCCGAGCAGCGCAGCCACGAGCGCCTGGGCGACGTGCTGGCGCAGTGGAGCGCGCTGGGCAAGGAGCAGGCCGAGCGCATCGCGGGCTTCGAGCAGGCTTTGCTCGGGCAACACGCGAGCACGGCGAGCGACTTGGGCCGGCGCCTGGCCGAACACGCTGCAGCACTGCAGGAGAAGATCAGCCGCAGCGCCGAGCTGCTCGAGCAAGCGTCGACGCTGATCCACGGCGGCGGCGCGGAGCTTGCCGCCGTGGCGGAGAGCTTCACCAGTGCGGTGGCGTCACAGCGCGAGGGTGCGCGGCAGTGGCTCGAGGCGCTGGGCGACATCGAACGCTATGCGCTCGAAGCGGGCGAGGCCGCTGCGGCCGATGCCCTGGGACTACACCTGGCGCGCACGCACGAAGTGTTCGACAAGCAATTGCAGTTCCAGCAAGAGCTGATCGCGCAGCTGCACGGCATGCGCACCCGCGAGCCAGCGGCCACGACGAGGCACGATGCGAGCGCATGACGAAGAAGACGCGCCGCCGATCTGGGCGGCCATCAGCGACCTGATGGCCTGCTTGTTCGGGCTGTTCGTGCTGTTCTTCGTATGGATGGTCATGACCCAGGTCGTGCTCGGCCGGGATCTCGCGAGCGAGCGCGCCCGCCTTTTGCAAACGCGCGCCAAGCTCACGGCGCTGGAAAGCGCCCTGGCAGGCCCGCTCGCCTCGGGTCTGATCACGCTCGTCGACGGCCGCATCGGCATCCGCGGCGCGGTGCTCTTCGAAACGAACAAGGCCGAGCTACGCGCAGAAGGCCGCGTGCTGATCAAGGAGCTGGCTGCGCCGCTCGGCACGTTCCTGAAGCAGAACGAAGTCGCGCTGATGATCAGCGGCTTCACCGACGACAAGCAGCTCAAGACCAACGGCACCTTCGCCGACAACTGGGAGCTGTCGGCGCAGCGCGCGCTCACCGTCACGCGCACGCTGATCGAAGCCGGCCTGCCGGGCGATTCACTGATCGCTGCGGGCTTCGGCGAGCATCACCCTATCGCCCCCAACGACACTGACGAGCAGCGCGCGCAAAACCGCCGCGTCGAGATCTCGGCCGTACCGCGACCCGAGAGCTTCCGAGCGCGCGCTGCCAGGGCCCAGACCCCGCCATGAGCGACGCAGACGCCCAGCTGCAAGCGCCCGTGCCCGGCGCGCGTGAGGCTGCGACCCGGCTGCTTGCGGCGCTTCGCGCGGCGGGAGCCGAACACTGGGACGCGCCGGGCCTCGCCGTGGTCGACCGGCTGCTCGCGCAGACCGTTCACGCGCCCGTGGCGCTAGCCGCGCACCTGGCCGAGCGTGCGCACGCGCACGTGCAGCAGCTGCAACAGGACTTCGACAGGACGCGTGAGCGCGGCACGCACGCGCTCGCCACGCTGCGGGCGGCCGAGCATCCCGCACAGCAGCACGTCGCGCTGGCCTTGGCACGCGGGGACACGTTCTTGCCGCGCCGCCTTTTGCGCCGCGCACCGCAAGCGGGCCCGCGTCTGCGCGACGAGCTGCGTCAGAGCCTGACCGACCAGCTCGACGCCCAGGCGCAAGCGCGCGGCATCAGCTCACCTGGCCTCATCGAGTCGCCCGTCGCGCCGAGCCGGTCGTCGACACGTCCGCTCGCCATGGCCCAATCGCTGTATCGCGACGCGGCCGCAGGGGCGACCGCGCGCATGACCTTGGCCAAGACCACAGCGAGCGTGCCACCGGACGCCGGTCGCTACCATGCCGTCCACATCGGCGCGCGCACTCTGGAAGAGGCCGCGCGCTATCCCGACTATCTGAAGGCCGTGCTCGGGCGGCTGGAGACACTTGGCGTGCTGTGGCACCACGCGGCGGTTGCGCCGGCAGCCAAGCCAGCGGCGAAGCCCAAGCGAGCCGCGCGCGGCAGTGCGGGCGCCAAGCGCTGAGCCGCGCCGCGCGGCCCCAGGGCGCGAAGCGATATCGCGCGCGAACCAGGCAAGTGCGCCCGGCAAGCCCGGACGCGCGCCGCCAGCTCCTCGACCGTGATTCGGCCCGATCAACACGCGACGCTGTCTGGTCCGCTCAAGTCTTCGGCCGCTTCTCCGACAGGCTCCTAGAACGCCGCCGCCGATGGCGGCACTCGCCTTTCGTGCGGCTGAAAGAGCTGCACGACCGCGTCCCGCTCCTCGAGGTGCAAACGCGCGAGCATGGCGATGACCTCCGGCGTGGGTGACAGACGCGCGTGCTCTTCCCACGCCTCCACCAAGCCCTCGAAGCGGTCGAGCGGCCCGTTCATGCCGGCGCGCACGTCGAACCCCCAATCCAAAAGGCGCCGATAGCGCTCTGCGGCCGCGGCATCGCCGGGATGCAAGAGGCTCTCGATCAACAGGCCCGACAGGACACGCCCTTCATCCCCGCGCGGTGAGCCCTTGCGCACCAGATAGCACGCCGCACGCTCGAGGCCCTGCGGCAGGCCGGCGTGCGCGTACTCGGCCGGCGTATAGAGCTCGGCGATCTCGGCCAGGCACCGCACCACGCCGTCGTAGCTGTCCTGAGAGATCGCGCGGTCGCAGCGCTCGATCAAGTAGTGGGAGAGCCGGGCGCGCAGCAGCGCGCGCTCGGGCGTTTCCTCGGGTAGCTGTCGGAACGCGTGCAGCGCGTCCAAGTAGGTGGTGTCGGTCACGACCGACGGCATCGCCGGCGGGGCAGGCAGCGTCGACGCCTGCTGCGCGCCGGCGCAGGCCGCGAGCGCCAAGCTCGTGGCGACGCTCAGCGCGCGAAACGCTGCGACCACAAACGAGAACTCGACAACGCCCGACCGCACCATCATCAACACAGCCACTGTACGCGATTTATGAACGCGGTCCAGGTGGCAGAAACGCCTGTCACGAAATGGCTGGAGGGCGAAGTGGGAGAGGTGCCCAATCGCCGCGTCGAGGTCGGCTTGAACCAGGCACATGTCGAACGCAATTGTCCACCGGCCAGACGGCTGGCTCGAGCGGCCGGCGTGCGCTGAGGTCGGAGCAGGTGGGCGCACGCGGGCCGCTGCGTGGCTTCTCACACGAGGCTTGGGCGAAACTCCACCCCAGCGGACGTGCGAGCCTTTGGGGGCGGGCCGATGATGGAAGAGCGTTTCGACAAAGCGAGCGCCGTCACCCGGGACATCCACTGGGTGGGCTTCTACGATCAGGAAGCGCAGCTCCACTGCAACACTACTTGCTGGTGGATGACGACGAAGCGGTGCTCTTCGACCCGGGGTCGATCCCGCACTTCGCGGTGCACTCGCGCACGGCTATCTCTCGTGGCCTGGGGTAGGCCTGGCTTGCTATCCTCCCACGCCCATGAGCCTAGCGACGAGCATCGTACCGAGCATTCACCCATCGAGCCTGTCCTCCGCCCAAGTGCGACGGGAGCTCAAGACGTTGATCGACACCGGCGCACCCGTGCTGCCCGCGGGCCGAGCCCGTAGCCATCCCCTGCGCCTCGTCGCTGCGTTCCCGCCGAGCTTCAAGCTCGAGCTCTGGGGCACGCGCTTCTACTTGACGACGGTGCGCCAGAACCCGCACCTGCGCTTCTGTATCGCGTACCTGGCGCAGCCTCATTACCGCAGCGGTCGCATGCAGATCCATCCGCGCATCTTCTACAAAGACGGCGCCTTGGTCTGGCGCTGCGCCTCGCACATCGCGGTCGATGAGCTGGGCATCTGGGTGGGCAAAGGCGACACCACGATCAAGGTGATCGATGGTGGGGAGCAGATCCGCTCGGTCGAGTCCACGACCGACCTGCCCCTCGAGCTGCAGACCGCAGTCGAAGATCTGAGCCGCAGCGTCGCCAAGGTCCCGCGGGATCGCGTTGCGCTGCTGCAGGTGCTGCGGCAAGCGCCGAACGGCCGCATCGAGCCCTACCGCGAGTTCACCGACCCACGTCGCCGCGCGCAGAAGGATCGGCGCAACCTGATCAACGCCGGCAAGCCCGTCGCCCACTTTCGGCGCAACGACGACCCCACCTCGCTGCGCTTCGTCCAAGGCTACCAGCCGGACTTCAGCCGCGGAGTCCTCGAGCACTCCAGCTCCAAGAGCGTGATGTATGGCGGCATCGTCCAACGCTTTCGCGTGCTGTCGACCAACAAGCGTATCCAGTACTACTTCTTCGCTGGCCCGGACAACGCCTGGATCGTGCCGCCCCAGACCACGACCACCGAGCTATCGACCTTCGGCCTGCGCACCGTCGACGTACCGATCGACGACAACCTGTGCGTTCCAGGTTACGAGTACCACTACCTCGACGAGACCGTGGATCCGCCGGAACACTACAGTCAGATCCCCGCAGGCTTCGTCGGTCGCGCCAACCCCCACGACCCGGACCGCTCCGATGCCTCGCCGTGGCTCGAGCAGCTGCCCGTGATCCGCGAGTTTCGACGCCGGCTCCTGGGGGGCTGAGAATACTGCGCCCGCGACGTGGTCGACCGCATGGCCTTGGCCCTGCAGGCGGCCCTGCTCGTGCAGCACGCGCCGGCCGCGTGAGCCGCTCCGTGGCGGGCGCCCGGGCCTGTTTCCGGCGTGATCCAAGTTGCGCCTGCGCCCGCCGCACCCCCCATTTGCCTGCGAAGCGTACTAGGGTGTGCTCATGCAGATTCGAGTCGGCTACGACATCGTCTACGAGTGCCCGCAACCCACGCCCATGATCCTGACGCTGGGGGTTCATTACAGCCGCGTCTCGGATCTGCTCAAGCCCGATCACCTGCTGATCACACCATCGCTGCCGATCGCTTCGTACCGTGATTCGTTCGGCAACTGGTGCAGCCGCATCGTCGCGCCCGTCGGGCTGACGCGCCTCACCACCGACGCGCTCGTGAACGACAGTGGCCTGCCGGAGCCGGTGGCGCCGCTGCACGCGACCCAGCGCACGGTTCAGAGCTTGCCCGAGGAGACGCTGCTCTTTCTGCTCGGCAGCCGTTACTGCGAGACCGACTTGCTCTCGGAGACCGCATGGCGCCTGTTCTCTCACACCCCGCTCGGCGTCGCGCGCGTGCAGGCCATCTGCAACTTCGTGCACGACCACATCAGCTTCGGGTACGAGCACGCCAACCCCACCAAGACGGCTTTCCAGGTCTGGAACGACCGACGCGGCGTGTGCCGCGACTACGCGCACCTGGCGATCACCTTCTGCCGTTGCCTCAACATTCCCGCTCGCTACTGCACGGGTTACCTGGGTGACATCGGCGTGCCCGCGGTCGACGCGCCGATGGACTTCTCGGCTTGTTTCGAGGCGTACTTGGATGATCGCTGGTACACATTCGATCCGCGCAACAACGCGCCGCGCATCGGACGGGTGCTGATCGCGCGCGGACGCGACGCCGCCGACGTCGCGATCAGCACGAGCTTTGGCCCGAACACGCTGCGCAGCTTTCGCGTCTGGACCGACGAAGTCAAAGCCTGAGAGCATCGAAAGCCGCTCCAAACCGCCCCGGGGCGACTTCCGGCCCAAATCGGCTCATGCTTCGGTTCCAACCAGCGTGCGACGAACTCGGACGACGGTGAGCCCCAACGGCAAGCTGGGCGTGTGGAACCTGCCGCCGCAGATGGGGGCCGAGCTCCAGCGCACGGCACGAGGACGTCGAGGTCGCGCTTGCGTGCGCGTTCTTCGCATGGAGAGGTATTCAAATGCAGATCAAGATCGCCACCTGGAACATGGACCACTGGAAAGGCGTGCGGCGCACGCCAACACATACGCAGCAAGCCTGGGACTACGTCGCCAAGCTGAAGGCCGATGTCGTGCTCCTGCAGGAAGCCGTGCCGCCACCGCCGGCCTTCGCTGCGACCGTGTTCCCACCGCGCGACGAGCCTGCGCGCTGGCACAGCGGCGGCAGAGCGGCCTTCGGCACTGCGGTCGTCGTCTTCGGACACGCCGCAACCGAAGTCGAGAGCCGTCCCCTGGGCGCAGTGGACCGCACGCAGCAGCTTCCCCAGAGTCACCCCGGCGCGTTTGTCGCCGCGAAGGTCGCGCTGGGAGACGATACCGAGCTGCTCGCAGTGAGTCTTTACGGGGTGCTCGACGGGCCGCTGCTCGACAAGGAGACGTACAGCACCACGTCCCTGCATCGATCGCTGTCGGATCTCACGCCCGCGCTGTACCGAGCGCGGATGCGTCCGGTCATTCTGGGTGGAGACCTGAACGTGAGCACCCAGTTTGCGGCGCCGTGGCGAGCTGCGCACCGTGCCGTCTTCGACCGGATCACCGCCTTCGGCGTCGAGGACTGTACGCGCGCGACGGCCGCCACGCGTGAGGCACTCGTCGGCTGTCCATGCGACGAAGCCGAAGCTTGCATCCACGTCCAGACGCACAGGCATCCGCAAAGCCAAGTGCCGTGGCAGAACGACTACCTGTTCGCTTCGAGGAACAAGCTGATGAAGCACCTTGTCTCGTGTCAGACGCTCGATGAGCCGGGTGCCTGGGCACTGAGTGACCACTGTCCGGTCGTGGCCACCTTCGAACTGTGAGATCGCCGGTGCCGTGACGCTTCACGGCGCCTTCACTCGACGCACGCCGTAGCTGCCCATCGGCATGTACAGGTAGGCCCCATCGCGCACGATCTTCGAGACGTAGCCGATCGTGCGAGAAGCTCCGAGCACGCTAGGCTTGGCGAAGTCCGTGGTGTCGAGGATCAGCAAGCCAGTCGGATACGACGACGCCAGATACACGCGTGCGCCTTCGACATCGAGTAGGTCGAAGTCATAACCTGCCACGTCGTGGCTATCTTGACTCGTGAGCGCGGCCTGCGCGCTGAAGCGTAGGCGCGTCAAGCGCGTGTAGGGCTGGCGTGAATCGGGCGAGTCGCTGTTCAGGCCCCACCACGCGTAGCGATGGGTGGACAGCCAGACCTCGCGATCGAGGTAGCGACCGCGGTCGATTTCGTCGCCGACAGGCAGCACGGTCTCGAGCGTCGCGGTGTTCGCGTCGAGCTTCAGCACGTCGAACGAGTTGCGACGACGGCCGAAGTCGTCCCACTGATAGTCGACGGTGTAGAGCACTTTGCCAGAGGCATCGACGTCGATCAGACGGCCCGGGATGTTCACCTTCGGAAGCGCCTTGAGGTGATCGGGATCCGACGCATCGATCCGGTCGAGGAAATAGCGCTCGTGGTACTTCTTGGGGTTGCCCTTCGCGTCGAGTGCGGGCTCGGTGTGCGTCGAATAGAGCATCGTGCCGTGGCCGACGTGATTGATGAACGGCCAGTCCGGCATTTCGATGCTGCCGGCAGCGAGGCGCGGTTTGTCCGCATTTCGCAGGTCGATCACGCGCAGGTAGTTCTTGTAGTAGCGTCGGCCGTTGGTATCCGCGTTGACCACGCGCGTGGTCACCGGCAAGAGCCGATTGTCGAGCGGCTGGCCAGCGTTCGGATTCCAGTAGTAGTCGTAGAAGCTCCAATAGCCGGAGTATCCGCCGCTGTAGAAGTGGTCGGTCTCGGCCGGGATGCGATATTCGCCGCGCCAACGTGGGTGCTTGGGATCAGAGAAGTCTGCGTTGCGAATCAGCTGGTCACCCGTGGTGCGGTCGTTGCCGATCATGTGAACGATGGCGCCATCCTGCATCTGGTAGAAGAGGCTCGTGTCGACCGGTAGCTCGGCGACACTCTTGGCCATGTCGTCCTCGCCGAAGGGCAGCACGAAGAAGCGGTAGCTGGAGTCTTCCTCGTCCACGCCGAGCTGCACCTGGTAGCCGCCGATGCTGAAGACATCGACGACATTGCGCACCAGGAACAGATTCGCGGTCGCGACCGGCTTGTCGCGGTTGCTCGCGTCGATGACCTGGATCTGTTCGGTCGAAATGCTGACCACGCGATTTTTGAACGCGATCGCGCGCTCCACGTTGCCGTTCTGCTGCACCCGGCCACGCGCCGTGAGCTGATCGTTCTGGAAGTTCACGATCTGCGCGCCCTGGTGGTACGTGTACACGCCGTTGAGGTTGTCGGACCAAGTCAACGGCAAGAGAATCATGCCCAGGGTATCGAGCACCTTGAACGCCTTGTAGTCCGAGAGCGCTGCGCTGCCCGTTCCGCCTTGGGCACCGAGATCGACCACCGACAAGCGCTTCGCCGTCTTCAGGTTCGTCACGTCGAAGAGCGCAATCTGCACCGAGCTCGGTTGGGCATAAAAGGTGTGCGAACCCAGCGAGAGCAGACGGTTCGGACGGGTGTCGAAGTGCGTGACGGGGCCGTCGACCACCAGGCTCTTGACCTTCGCGGCCTTGTCCGCAGTGGACAGATCGTAGAAATCGATCCGGCAGTTCTGCTGCGAGCTCGACTGCGTCCACCAACACAAGTTGACGAACAGGTTCGGCCCGTCGAAGCGCGTCGCCTGCACCTGCGCGTAGCTGGCCGCGCTGCCGGTGTCGTTGGTGATGTCGATCTGAGCCCGCTGTACGAGCTTGCTCGGATTGCTGGCATCGAAGAGGGTCAGCTGCGCTGCGGCGTTGGGGCGCCAGTACCAGTCGTCCGACATGACGCGCAGTTGGCCGGCCTGCAGATCCATCTTGAACTTGTCTGCCACCGCACCGGGCACGTAGCCCGTTCCCCCGACCTTGATCGCACCCTTGGGATCGGAGATGTCGACGTAGGTGATCAGGGTTTGCCGCTGGTTGCCGGTGTCGACCAGGTAATAGTTCGGATCGGTCGCAGCGATGCTCAAGGCCGTGTCGTAGACCTGAATCAGGTTCGCCGCGCCGGGGAACTCCTGCTTGTCCACGGCCTTGATGTGGAGTGGATCCGAGAGGTCGATCGACATCACCCAGGTCGTGTCGTGCCAGTCCTGCGTGTCGTAGCGCCAGTAGTCCGGATTGCGCTTGGAAACCGTGTACAGCACGTCACCCACGATGCGCGTGTCAGTGACTTCGCCGTCGACGTTGAAGCTGCCGTCCGGTTGCGGATGGGCGGGATCTTTGACGTCGACCACCAGCACCTGCGAGCCGTGAAAGCCGAGCGGATCGGCATCGCTGTCGAACTGCCAGTACGAGAAGTAGTCACTCATCACGACGTACGCTTTGTCGTCGCGCAGATACATGTCGACGGGCTGAGCCTGGAAGGGCACGCGTCCCACCACGATTGGGCTGTCCGGCACGGACATGTCGATCAGCAAGAGCCCGCGATAGCGATTGAGCGCGTAGAGAATGTCACCCTTGGCTTGCACGATGTCGGCTTCCACGATCTCGCGCATCGCCGACGGCTGTTGAGCAGCGGGCGTAGTTGTCGTGGTGGGCGCGGGCGCGCTGGGCGCGAGTGTCGCGACTCCGGCGGGGGCAGCCGCGCCGGACGCAGCGCCCGCGTTCTCTGACGCCGTGTCGCCAGTCACGCCGCTATTGGACGCGGCACTCGCCTCTTCTGCTTTGGCTGTCTCGAAGGTGGTGGCGCCGCGGTCCGGGAAGAGCAACGAGTCGAGAACGCCAGCGTCGGGCGCCGTGCCCGGTCTTGCGGCAGGCCCGGCGTCGGCGCCGCTCTGACAGCCGAGCGTTATGAGCACGCTGGCAAAAGCCAGCCAGCACTGCCAACCCAGGGGGGAGCTGAAACTCTTTCGCATGATGGCGATCTCCAGGCTCGAAGCGGTCGTATCTGTGGTGGCCCGGCGATGAGCAGGTTTCGTGCCAGCCCCAAACCACGCAAGTTGCGGGCAATTGCGGACTTCATGGCGAAGCGGCTGGCACACGCTGACACACAGCCGAACCTCGTTCGGAGACTTCGATCGGTACAGCCTGCCACGGGACGTCGATGGCGCCGCAAACCAGACGCAGTACGCCTGCACGACCTCGCCGCTCGCCTGCCCATGGACGAGTGATATCTTCTGCACCTCGCCGCCCCCCACGGCCAATGACCAATTTCTTCGAGCACCAGGAACGCGCACGTCGCAACACGCGGGTCCTCGTCTGCCTCATGGTGCTGGCCGTCTTCGGCCTGGCGCTGTCGATCTATGGACTGATCATGCTGCTGGTCATCCGCGATCCGACGGCGATCGTCACGCACCTGGACGCACAAGTCTTCGGCTCGTGCTTGTGGACCACGGGCGTCGTCGTGCTGCTGTCGAGCGCCACGCGAATGGCCTCGCTGCGCGGCGGCGGCGCCGCCATCGCCGAGATGCTCGGAGGCCGCTTGGTGAGTGGCAACCCTCGCGACGCGCTCGAGAAGCGCCTGCTCGATGTCGTCGAGGAGATGGCGATCGCGTCGGGTGTTCCCGTGCCGCAGGTGTTCGTGCTCGAACAAGAAGCAGGCATCAACGCCTTCGCAGCGGGCTTTGAACCGGCCGATGCGGTGATCGCCGTGACCCGCGGTGGCCTCGAGAAGCTGACGCGTTCCGAGCTGCAAGGCGTGGTCGCGCACGAGGTGTCCCATGTGCTCAACGGCGACATCAAGCTGAACATCCGCCTGATGGGCATCGTGTACGGCATCGTGTCCGTGGCCTTGCTCGGGCGGTTTCTGATGCGTACGGCGCGCGAGAGCCAGGTGTCGTTCTGGTCGAGCGAGGCTCGCAGGGACAGCTCGGCGGGTGGCATCGTGTTCGTGGTGGGCGCAAGCGTGTTCGCGGTTGGGCTGATGGGCGAGCTCTTCGGCAAGTTGATCAAGGCGGCGGTGAGCCGACAACGCGAGTTCCTGGCCGATGCGTCCGCGGTGCAGTTCACGCGCGACCCGCAAGGCATCGCCGGGGCGCTCCAGAAGATCGGCGGCTACTGGGCGGGCGCAGGCCTCAGCTCCGACCGGGCAGAAGAAGCCAGTCATTTCTTCTTTGGTGACATCCACCCGTGGCAATTCTGGAGCGGCCTGTTCGCCACGCATCCCAGGCTCGAGGAACGCATCCGGCTCATCGATCCGTCGTTTCGCGGCGAGTTTCCCGAGGTCGGTCCCGAACTCGCGGAACCGGAAGAGTTACCTGTCATGCAGCTGACTGCGGGCGCCGCGCAGCCGGCGCTGGACGTTGCTGCCGCGCTGAGCGCGCCGCGATCGATCGTGTCGCAGGTCGGCACCACGACCGCACGAGGCATCGACCTCGGCAAACGCTCGGTCGCTGCGTTGCCACCGCAGCTGCGAGCTGCCGCGCGCAGCCCATTCAGCGCGTGCGCGATTGTGCACGCTCTGCTGCTGTCGGATGACCCGCACGTTCGCGGCGAGCAGCTGGCGCAGATCGAAACGCGCAGCGCTGCCGCGCTGCGCCTCGAAACTCTGCGCATGGTCACGCTCGTGCAGGGCATCGCGCGGCGCGAGCGTTTCGCGCTTTTGGCCTTGCTCGGCCCCGGCCTGCGCGGCCTGTCCAGCGCACAGCGCGCGGTGTTCATCCGAGCGGTGCAGGCGGTCATCGACGCCGATCAGGCCGTGTCCATCTTCGAGTATGTCGTCGCGCAGACGCTGCGAACGCGGCTCGACGACCGCCGCCATCCCCAGGAGCGTGCGCGCATCAAGCACAGGTCGCTGGCGGCCGTGAGCGCGGAGTTGCAGCTGCTCCTGTCGCTGCTGGCACACGCCGGTGACTTCGACGGAACCGAAGCAAGCGGCGCGTTCGCTGCGGGCGCCGCACGCCTGCAAGGCATCGAGCTGACGCTGCTGCCGCCGAGCCAGCGGCTCTTGTCGGGCCTGGGCACGGCGCTGGAGCAGCTGGTCGCGCTCGCGCCTCGCCTGTCCGAGCAGGTCATCGACGCGTGCGCGCACACCGTGCTGGCCGACGGGCGCGTGGCCGACGACGAAGAGACCTTGTTGCGCGCCGTGTGCGATGCGCTGGGTTCACCCCTGCCACCGCTCGACCCCGCCACGATGGCTTCCGCTCAGCGCGCGGTTTGCAGCTGATGTAGCAACATGATCTTCT
>DASVHQ010000144.1:0-10852 GCA_036382515.1 Polyangiales bacterium
CGTGTACATGGCCGCCCAAGACGACGCGAAGCTCAAGGCCTACGTGGAGTCGAAGGAGCTGAAGAAGGCGTGGAAAGACGCCGGAGTGAAGGGCAGCGCGAAGCTGTCGTTCATGAAGGGGTTGGAGAAGCCGACCTTCTATCAGCAGTGAGCTGACCGACAGTCGTGATGGCGCCTGGGTTCCGCGAGGAGCTCGGGCGTTGTCGTTTAATGGGGGCGCGGCGCGCCTTGGGGTCCAGCCGCGGCTTACGTCCTCGCTCCCGCGGTCACCGTACGTGAGTCTGTGCATTCATCAGCAACCTGCCGGGGCGTGTTGGGAGGGCGGGTCGCTCCCGGGCTCGGGAGAGTGTCCTCGGCACTACCGCCACGGCTTCGCACGAAGCGCCTTGGGCCTGCGAAACGAGCCCGGGAGCGACCCGCCCTCCCAACACGCTTCAATAGCCATATAGCCATGTTGACGTCAGCGTGACGTGACTCGGCGTGATGAGCATCGGCAGCACTCACTGCGAGCCACGGTGTCGTCGGCGTCAGACGACAACACTTGCTGCGATGTCGCGTCGCCTGCTCACTCAGCCATGACATTGAAGCGCTTGGGGTCGGCAGGTCGCTCTCGGGCTCGTTTCGCAGGCCCGTTGCGCCTCTTGCGAAGCTGTGGCGGTCGTGCCGAGGACGCTCTCCCGAGCCCGAGAGCGACCTGCCGACCCCAAGCGCCCCGGCAGGTCGCGATGGTCGCGATGAAGGCACAGTCCTGCAAGCCGCCCGTCCCCGCGCACCCACCCGGCTGACCCCCAAGCGCCGTCGCCCACCATGTCTCGTTCTCGTCCGCCGACCGCAAGCCCAACGAACGTTCACCCCGGCCCACAACCAGCCGCCACGCCGCTACAGCTCTTTACGCAAGGCCGCGAGCACGGCTTTGGGCGCGCGCACGCGCAAGTGCGTGCCGTCGGTTTCGTAGCGCTCTTCGAGCACGTGCGTGCGCTCGTGCAGCGTCGCCACGTGACGCTGATGGTTGTACGGCACCACGAGCTCGGCTTCTTCCATCGCGCTCTCGAAGAACGCCACGATCCGCGCATGGAGCGTCTTCACGTCGTCCGGGTCGCGCGCGGACAAGAGCAGGGCGTCGGGGAATTCCTGCGCGAGCGCGGCCTTCTGCTGCGCGTCGAGGCGGTCGGCCTTGTTCAACACGAGCAGCGTCGGGTTCTTGTGGGCGTCGATCTCCGTGAGCACCGCGCGCGTGACCTCGAGCTGATCGCGAAATGCCGGGTCTGCGGCGTCGACCAGGTGCAAGAGCAGGCTCGCGTCTTTCGCTTCTTCCAGCGTCGAGCGGAACGACGCGACCAGATCGTGCGGCAACTTCTTGATGAAGCCGACCGTGTCGGAAACCAGGATGCGCGGCCGCGTCTCGGGCTGCAGCACGCGCACGGTGGTGTCGAGCGTGGCGAAGAGCTGATCGGCGACGTACACCTCGTCGCCGGTCAGCGCGCGCATCAGCGACGACTTGCCGGCGTTGGTGTAGCCGACCAGCGCGACGCTGGGCGTGTCGTCGCCCGAGCGCCTATTTCTGCGCGTGTCGGCCTCGCGCTTCACGATCTCCATCTCGCGGCGCAGCTCCGCGATGCGATCGCGAATCTTGCGTCGGTCGAGCTCGAGTGCTGATTCGCCAGCGCCCTTGCCGCCCACGCCGCCGCGCTGTCGATCACGGCCTGCGCTGGCTTCGCGCAGGCGAGGCGCGAGGTAGGTGAGCCGCGCGATCTCCACCTGCAGGCGTGCCTCGCGCGTGCGTGCGTGACGTTGAAAGATCGAGAGAATCACCATCGAGCGATCGAGCACCTCGGCCGAGGTCGCGCGCTCGAGGTTGCGAGTTTGCCCGGGCGCCAGATCGTGATCGACCAGCACGACGCTCGCGCGCTGGCTCGACGCTTCGTCGGCCTCGTCGCGGTCCGTGCTCCCGGGCCGCTCTGCCTCTGCCTCGGCTTCGTCGCTCTTGGCGCCCGGCGGCGAATACTTGGGCACCACGCCGGTGCCCCCGGTGAAGACCGCCAGCTCCTTGACCTTGCCTTCGCCGATCACCGTGGCCGTGACGAGCGTGCTGCGCTTCTGCGTGACGCGACCGATCACCTCGAGCCCGAGGGTGTCGGCAAGCCTGCCGAGCTCTGTGAGCGAGGCATCGAACGCCTCGTCGCTCACGTCGGGAAACTGCACCCCGACGACCACCGCGCGCGGCCTGGGGCCCTCACTCTTGCGAACGGACGACACGCGCGCACCATGAACACTTCGAGCCGGCAATGCAAGCACGCCGCTGCACCGTGCCTCGCGGCCCGTTCCCGGCGCAGCACGCAGGCGTTGCAGGGGGTGACAACGGCCAACGCTCCCGCGGTGTAGACCGGGGAGCGTTCATGCGTGTCTCTTCGGCTCGGCTCGGTTCGGGCCTCGCGGCCGTCGTCACCATCAGGCCTTGGCAAGCGCGCGCGCCTCGCTGCCCACCGTGCCTCGCACGCGGTCGATCACGAGCACCGCGACCACGACTGCGCCAACGGAGAGGGTCGTCGCTGCGACGCCGCCGAGCAGCGCACCGGTCGGGCCACCGACCACGCCACCGCAGGTGATACCGAGCAGCATGCCGGCTCCACCCCAGCCTGCAAACAAGCGCGAGAGCGCGGTCTCGTCGTCGGCCAGGCATGCAGGCGCCGGCTCCAGCGCGCCCGCTGTCTCCGCCAGCGTGTGCGTCATCGCGAGCGCTGCGCCGCGGCTCGCTGCGTCGTCGCCGGCTTCGGCATGCAGCTCGCGCAGGCTCGCGCGCACACGGACCTCCGCTGCACTCGTGGCATCGTCGACCTTGATCCAGTGGCTGATGATCGCGATCGCCGCGCTCACGAATGCCACGGCCGCAGCTGAGATGAAGATGGTGGTCTCGGTGTACATGACGTGCCTCCACTCTGTGTGCCGCTGAAGAGGACCGGGGGTGTGGCGGGCCTTGCCTCAGCATCCATGACCCACTGCCAATACAAGTTGCGTGCCAGCGCGAAAGCCGGCGCTGCGGCCGGGCTTTGCCCGGACTTTGCCGGGAAATGTGACGTCCCCCGGGCACTGACCGCTGCGCGCGCGCAGCGCCGCGGCGCGCACGCAGCAGCGCCGCAGCAGCAGCAGCCGCCGTAGCGCCGCAGCATGGCCGGGCAGGCCTCACGCCCGAGCGGCGTCCGCGCTACGCTCGCGGCGTCTGGTCGATCATGACCGTCCGCAGAACCCCCGAGCTCGAAGCCGCCTTGACCGCAGCCAGCGCACAGCACGGCCTGGCAGAGTGCTACCGCGATTGCGTGCGTCCGCTGCTCGGCATGCCGATGACGCAGTGGCCGCGCTGCTGTGGTCGAGGCTGTGAGCCGTGCGCCGACACGCTGATCCAGATTGCGAACAGCGTCTACGCGCGGCTCGGCGTGGACGGCTCGCACGGCCTGCCGCACGAGCCCGACGAGTGAGTGAGCGGTCCCGCCTGCGCCGGGCGCAACGCAGGCCCCGGGCTTCCCGGCCTCCGCTCGACTCGTCTTCCATCATTTCGTGCCGAATATTCACGTACGCGAAACGCGGCGTTCATCTGCGGTCGGTAGACCGACAGTCATGGAAGCGCATCGCGGACGAGTGCTCATGCGCCGGCAAACCCCGTCGGGGCACGCCGTTGCGTCGGAGAATCCCGCGCATGCTGGCGCGAGCGCGGCGCGGCCACGCAACAACGGGCTCGCGAACCGCGTCGGTGGCCTGCTGGCGTGGTTCGTTGCCACGGCCGCAGCCCACGCGCAGAGCGCGACGCCCGATGCGACGTCACCAGCGGCCCTGCAGCCGTCGGCGGCGGTCTCGGCAGCGCTGCCTCGGCTTAGCGACGCCACCGATCAGCTGCACCTCGCGGTGAGCAGCCACGCGCGGACCGAGTCCGCGGCCAGCTCGGTCGTGCTGGACCTGCGAGCGATCGCACAGCCGCCCCAAGCGACCACACCTACGAGGTCACGCCGACCACGCGAAAACCGCGAGCGCGCAGCAGCTCCGCGACGCGCGCCGCTTGGTCGCCTTGCACGACGATCTCGTGCAGGCCTGCGCCTGCGTCCAGGCTGCCGCCGCAGCCGAGCTCCTGTTTCAAATGCTTGGTCAGCTCACGCAGTGCCTCGATGTCCAGGTCCGGCCTGCTCTCGAACCCCGACACGACGACCACGGTCTTGCCGCCGCGCTGCTTCGTTTCTCGTCGCAGCACGAGCCTGCCCACCGCTGCCTTCGCGCGGGGCGGCTCGGGTGCGTGTTCTGTTGCCGCCTGGGTGTGCTCCCGCGCGCTCGCGCCTGCGAGCGCAGCAAATGGGTTGTGCGCCAGCGCTGCAGCGCTGCCCGCTTCGACGACTTTGATCTTGTCGCGCTTTGCCATGTTTCGCGGCCCGAGAGCTTAACTCGTGACGGCAGCCGCCGGTAGCCTGCCGGCCGCGCGAGCGAAACCCAAGCACCCGACCGCGGATCCGGCGTACCGTGGCCCATGCCCGTGCGCGCCGTCTCGCTCGATGATCTGACCATCCAGGACGAGCGCGCCTTCGCGCACGTTGCGATCTACGGGGCGCTGAAACAGGTGCTCAGGCACTCTGGCCACAAGTTCCTGGTGCCCGCGAGCGGCGCGCAGCTCAGCTGGGATCGCGCGGTCTTCTTGAACCTCACGTTCTGGAATGCCGACGAGGGCGCGGACGTGCTGTGCGACGAGCACGAAGGCATCCCCGCCGACGTCGTGGCGCACGTGGCGTGGCACCACTTGATCGCCAAGCAGATCGAGCAGCGCCGTGCGGTGCCCGCGAACGCGCCGGCGGCACATTCCGTGGACGCGATGCTCTTCGCGGAGTCGATCGCCAGCAGCTTCGATCTCTATCTGGTCGGTCGGCTGCTGCGAAACCGTCCGGACTCGGACTTCATCACGACGCAGGTCTCGATTATGGGCGAGGCTGCCGAGCAGGCCGGGCTCGACGAGCAGGCATTCGCTGCGCTGCTCGATGCCGTCGCCGATCAACCCGAGCGCGCGTTCGAGGACCTGCGCCGGCTGCTCTTCGATGTGTCGCGCGCTCTCTACGGCTGCCGCGACGCGGCGCAAGCCCAGCTCGTGCTCGAGGGTTTCACGGGGCACCGTTTCCACTGTCTGCTGCATCATTACCAGCTGTCGAACTGGGTGCTGTATGCGCGCGCCTACGCCGTGCCGGTGCCCGAGCAAGCGCAGATCGTGTGCGAGCTCGATGCGAGTCTGCGTGCCGCGCCGGTCTCGCTCGACTGGTTGGTGGCCGAGGTTCTGCCAGCACACGCTCAGTAGACTCGGCGAATCAACCAGCGCGCGACTTTCAGCACGCGCGCGTCGTACGGAAACCCGAACACGCGCGCCACGACAGCCGAGATCCACGCGAACCCCGGTCGGTCCACCAGCACCGTCTGCATGCGGCAGAACTGCCTGAGCGACTCCACGCCGTGGCGCGTGCCCAGGCCGCTGGCCTTCCAGCCGCCGAGCGGTGCAGCGACGCACAGGTAGTTGAAGAGCACGTCGTTCACGCACACGCTGCCGGCCTGCATGCGCTCTGCGAGGGCGCGCGCCTTCTCGGCGTCGGCTGACCACACGCTGCCCGAGAGCCCAGCCGCATTTGCGTTTGTCAGTTGCAACGCCTCCTCCGCGCTCTGCACACGCATGATCGGAAGCACCGGCCCAAAGGTCTCCTCGGTCATCACCTGCATGTCGGTGGTGGCGTTCGCGAGCAGGGTCGGCGGAAAGAAGTTGCCGGCCCGCGTGGCACGCGTTCCACCTGACAAAAGGCTCGCGCCATGCGCGACCGCGTCGGCGATCTGGGCCTGCGCGCGCGTCATCTGAGGCGGAAACGTGATTGCGCCCACGTCGAAGACCTCGGGGTCGGCCGCCGGTCCGTGTTGCAGGCGCTTGGTCTCGGCCGCGCACAGCGCGATGAACTCGTCGGCCACGGGCTCCTCGACGAACACTCGCTCGGTGCGGATGCACACCTGGCCGCTGTGCGCGAAGCCGCTCCAGACCGCGGCGCGTGCGGCGCGCGGAAGATCTGCGTCGCGCAGCACGATCATGGCCGACTTGCCGCCGAGCTCGAGCACGGCGGGGATCATGCGCTCGGCCGCGGCCTTGGCCACCTCTCGGCCGGCCGCGTGGCTGCCCGTGAAGAAGACCATGTCGCAGCTCTCCACCAGCGCGCGACCCGCTTCGGCTCGACCGGTGACGACCTGGAACACGTCTTGGGGCAGACCCGCCTGCCGCCACAGCTCGGCCACGCGCAGCGAGCTGAGCGGCGTCCACTCCGAAGGCTTGAGCACCACCGCGTTGCCCGCCAAGAGCGGCGCAATGGCGTCTGCAAAGTTGTTGAGCAACGGCCAGTTCCACGGCCCGATCACACACACCACGCCGCGCGGGTGGTAAACGACGCGCGTGCGCTTGTTCGGGAACAGGAATGACGCTCGCAGCTCGGGTGACAACGCGCGCCGGCCTTGGCCGCTGGTGTAGAAGCGCATCAGCTCGAGCGTGTAGAGCAGCTCGAAGACCACGGCTTCGTACAGCGGCTTGCCGCTCTCGCTGGTGAGCAAGTCCAGCAAGCGGGCGTCATCGCGCAGCAGGCGCGCGAGCCTGCGCAGACCACGCGCACGCTGCGTGAACGAGAGCGAGGCCCAGGCGGGTTGCGCGCGCCGTGCCCGTTCCACCGCCGCTTGTGCCTCGTCGCGCGAGCCCTCCGGCAGCTGTGCGAGCAACGCACCCGTGCCCGGATTGACCACTTGAATCATCGCTGGGCCGCCGCCGTGCATGGCTCTGTGCTGCTGCTGACCGTTCAAGCGATGCCCGCCGCGCGGTAGTCGGCGTCGGCCTGAAAGGTCTCGCGCAGGCCCTCGAGGTAGCTGCGGTTGTGGAAGTCGATCTCGTTCTGGGCCTTGGTGCAATCGATGTGCACGCCGAACCCGCTGGGCAATGGCAGGCCGATCACGAGCGAGCGCTTGTTGCCGGCCTCCTTGTAGGCCTTCACGAAGTCGTAGAGTGTGTCGCTGCGACCGGCGGTCAGGTACGCCTTGTCCGCGGAGGCGTCGTTGCGCAACGCGCCGGCCACGGCGCGGCTGATGTCGCCGGCATACACGAACGGGAAGCGGAACTTCGGCGCGGTCACCACGGGCAGCCGGAACCACAATCGAAACCAGGGCAGGCTGTTGGAATCGCGCGCGCCGTAGATGCCCGCCGGGCGCAGTGCCGTCGTCTTGATGCCGTGCTTGCGCGAGATCTCGAACGCAAGCTGCTCGCTCAGCTGCTTGGTCGCGCGGTAAGCGCCGCCTTGCCTGCGTGAGCCGTCGAGCGTGGGGGAGGTCTCGTCGAACGCGGGCTTGCCCAGATGCCAGCGGTAGACGCCAAAGGTGCTGATGTGCACCACGCGTGCCACGCCCGCGCTCGCAACGGCCTCGTAGACGTTCTCGGTGCCTTCCTTGTTGGCGCGGTAGTTGTCTTGCCAGCGCTGGTTCAGCATGCGGTACAACGCAGCGTTAGAGATCACCGCGTCGCAGCCACGGAAGGCGTCGGTGAGCGCGTCGCGCTCCATCAGGTCGGCGCGGGCCAGCTCCACGCCATCGCGCTCGAGAAAGCGTGCCTTGTCGAGGTTTCGCACGACGCCGCGCACACGTGCGCCGGCGGCGAGCAGGGACTTGCAGAGGTAGGGGCCCAGCATGCCGCTGGCGCCGGTGACTGCGACGAGTTTGTTGCGTAGGTCCATGGGGAGCTCGGGGGCAGGGCGGTGTTCGGGAACGGATGGCCGGCTGGAAGCAGGACCCAATCGGCCGTTGTCGAGGACCAGAATGACATATCATTCCGCGGTGCGCCATCCGATCGATATCTCGTTATAAATGCTAGTAAATACATAGCGTTACGATCACGGCTTGACATCCAGTCGGAATGCGGAATGATATGTCATTCCGTATGGCGAGCCCGTCGCAAACTCAGACCGCAGAGCAGCGCACCGACCGGCGGCGCACCGAGATCCTCGAAGCCGCGTTCGACTGCTTCGCCAAGACGGGCTTTCGCGAGACCACGGTGGCTGACATCGCCAAGCGCCTGCGCATCGGCCACGGCACCATCTACCGCTACTTCGAGAACAAGCATCAGATCTTCGACCAGGTCGTGCAGGTCGTGATCGAGCGCACCGCCACGGCGCTCGCAGGCGAGGCACCGGATGCCACGAGCGATCTGGAGGCTTATCGCGCGCAGGTGCAACGCATCGCCGAGAGCTTGATCGGCCTGCTCGACTCCGATCCGCGCGCCACCAAGATCTTGTTCATCGAGGCCTCGGGCGTGTCACCGGAACTCAACCAGAAGATGCAGGGCATGTGGACGCTGCTCGGTCAGATGACCGAGGCGTACCTCGTCAACGGTAAGCAGAAGGGGTTCCTGCGCCAGGACCTCGACACCACCGTCACGGCGCTGGCGATCAACGCGATGATCTTCGAGGGCGGCCGGCAAATGGTGCTGGCCAAGCAAGACGAGTCCGCACGTGCGCGCTGGATCCGCGGCGTGATGGCGATGATGTTCAACGGGATCCGGGCCGATCGCTAGCGCGGTCAGCTGCAACGAGTATCGGCCACGGTACGGACAAAGGTAGGAGGCGGTCATGGTTCAGGTCGACGTATTCTGGTCGTACGGCATCGGGGCGGGGTTCGCATACGCAGCGCAGAAGCAGCTGCGCGACAAGCCGCCGACCAAGGAAAACGGCGGTTTCATGGCCAACAAGTACTTCACCATGAACCTGCTCTACCTCGCGACCATGTTCGGTCCCAGCGGTCTTTACCTGGTCTGGGGTTTCACCAACTGGGAGACCATGCAGGCCGGAGACAAAGGCATGCCGGCCTGGCTCGTGACGCTGTTTGCGATCACCAACATCACTCAGGGGCTCCTGGGCTTCTGGGTCACCTACAAGCTGCAGAGCGCAGGCAAACGTTACGCCGCGTTTCTGCAGCTGCTGGTCGGCTACTTCGGGATGTTCTTCATTCTGGTGCACGGCTGGGATGGCAAGGGTTACCAGCGCTTCTTCTCGCAGGATCGTGCGGACTTCCTCCGCTGGACCACGGACCACGCACCTGACCACATCCTGCGCTGGCTCGGATCGCCCGTCGCCATCACGCTCGGCGCCATGGGCCTAGTGCTTATCCCGGTGATGGTCGGCTGGATGACGCAGTGGATGATGGAGGCGCAACGCTCGGCACTGAGCGAGGCTCCGCAAGCCAGCCGTGTGCGCGAGTATTCGCCGCTCAGCCTCGCGGTGATCATGCTCACCCTGATCTTCGGCGTGGTGCTCGGCACCGCAATCATTGCGAGCCTGCTCATCCACCAGCTCGGCTGGGCACTGGGTGTCTTGGCCTTTGCAGCCATCGGCGGCGTCGGCATCGCCGGGCCCAGGGGCCTTCTGCACGCTCTGTGGTCACGCATGGACCCGGGCAACCTGGTTGCACGCGCCGCGGCCAGCCAGTCCACCGCCAACCTGGCACCTAGTACTAGAGGAAGCTCATGAACAGCACATCGCGTCGCTTCTCTTCCGGCGCGTACGCGCTCTGGCTCGTGGCTGCGTTCTGCGTGGCGGCGCTTTGCGCATGTGGTGGCGACACCACCGTCGCCTCGAGTTCCGCTGACGCTGGCGCCATGCCTGCTGCTGACGGCGGCGGTCCCGGAAGTGGCGGCCATCACGCCATCACAGCAGACTGGCTCAACAAGTCGCTGACCATCCTCGATCTCGACAAGCTCGAGGCGGGCGCCAAGCGCAAAGACGTGGTGGTCGCCACCATCGACCTGTCGAAGTACTCGCCGGGCCCGATGGAGGTCGCCGTCACGCCGGACGGCAAGACGGCGCTCGTGTCGATCTCCGCCGGTTTCTTCACGATCCCCGGCTCGGCCTTCTTGGTGAACGCGAGCTCGATCCCCGCCGATCCGGGCACGCTGCTCATGGTCGACCTGTCGGCGCGCAAGGTGGTGGCCGAGCTGGACACGGGCAAGAGCCCGATGGGCATTCTGATCACGCCCGACGGGACCAAAGCGTTCGTCACGAACTTCGGCAGCGCCGCGATCGCGATCATCGACGTCGTGCATCGGAAGCTGAGCGGTCACGTCACTGTCGGGCAACTCTCCGAAGAGTTGGCGCTCGACGACACCGGCACGGTCGGTATCTTCAGCTACTCGGCGGCGGCGAATGTGCGCACGTTCGACCCGGCGGACATCGCAGGTACGCTCTCGCCCGACGTCGCGTTGCAGGGTGACTCCGCAGGCGTCGCGTTTTTCCCCGGCACGAAGATCGCCTACGTGGTGGATGCGCCGAACCCGATCATCAACGCGGTCGGCGGTCACAACGTGGTCGACGTGACCAACCCCAAGGCGCCGGTGGTGCTCGAGAACGTGCGCGATGCGAGCGCCCCGATCAGCTACCCGGCGGTGCCGTTCGCCGCGCGAAAGAGCGTGATCGTTCCGGCGGTCGTCAACGGTATGTTGCAGCTGCTCGAGTACCGCCTGGCGAACAAGAAGGCCGAGCTCGCGAGCACGACCGACGTGACCAAAGTCACGCTCTTCGGTGCCTTCCACACCACGATCGATCCGCAAGGGCGTGTGCTGTGTGCGGTGCCCCGCGAGCATCTGCTGACGGTGACCGACCTCACGACCAAGAAGTCGTTCAGCATCGACTGGGGTGGCACCCAGCCCGGGCCCACCGACATCCAGGTCATCCCGTAGCGGCAGGGCAGGCCCTGTTGGCTCCCGGGCCGCGGGCGATGTGCATCGCCGGGCCGCGTCCGACCTCCGCGCTTGCGTTTCGAGCCCCGGCCCGAG
>DASVHQ010000145.1:0-8937 GCA_036382515.1 Polyangiales bacterium
ACAGGAAGCTGCTCGGATCGCTGGCGTGGGCTGGCTGCGTTGCCGCGAGCAACCCGGCAAGTGACCCCAGCGTGGCGCAGAGCACGCTGATGAGCCCAGGGCAGCGGTGGGTTGCGGACATGTTCGACAAGCGTGCCTTGCAGCGAGCCGTTCGCCAAGTCGAGTGTTCTCGATCGGGTTGGTTGGGTGGCAGTTGCATGCACGTTCATCGGTTGACGCGCAGCTTGGTTGCTAAGAGCCGATCTCAATACCCGTTCGCGGCGCCTTTCGGGCGGGACGGGCCCGAGCGCTGCGTTGCGCGACCTCGCTCGGGCCCGTCGCGCTCCGAAATCCACTCGCTCAGGGTATTGAGATCGGCTCTAAGCGGGGTGCAAGTACCAGAGCACAGCACGTGCACGCACGTCGCTTGACCCTGCCCCGGCGGCAGAGCACCGTCTGCGGCTGCTCGCGAGGAGAGACACGGATGCGCCTTTCGCTTTTGGTGCTGGTTCTGGCCGTCGCGCTGGGCTGTGAAGACAGCCTGGGCCAGTGCAGCATGAGCCAGGCCACGGCCGTCGTCTACACGCCGGATGGCCTGCCGTATTACGAGGCACAGGCGCTCGTATTCGAAGCGTGTGCTGGCTCGTTCTGCCACGCCGCGGCCGCCACGCGCGACGCGCGCTACGGCGCCCCGCACGGAGCCAACCTCGACATTGGCGTGCTGAGTGGGACGTCCACCACGCACGATCTGGCCGTGCTGAAGGCCGGGATTGCCAAGATCGACTCGGATCGCGAGGGCCTGTACGACCGGGTCGAGTCGGGTTCCATGCCGCCGGGCAAGGCCGGGCAGCGGCCGCCGCTGGCGTGGAAGCGCGACGTGTCGGGTACGCTGACGGCGGCGGTCTTGCCGGCGGTCAGCAGCGCGCAAGGCAAGGAGCTGCTGCGCAACTGGCTGGCGTGCGGGGCACCCGTGGTTGCGGCGACCACCGACTTCTCCGCTTCGGCCGCGGCCGCCAAGCTCGGCGCCGTGCTGCCCGGCAGGTCGAGCGCCATGACGGCCACGTTCCAATCCATCTACGACGGGCTGCTAGGGCCCAAGTGCGTGGCTTGCCACAACAGCGTCGCCGGCAACCCGTACCTCACGCAGCAACAGCTCGACTTCGGTGATGCCGACAAGGCGTACGCGAGCCTGCTCGGCAAGGCGCCGTTTGGTCGCGGTGCGTGTGCGGGCAAGAGTCAGCTGGTCGTGGCTGGCGACTGCAAGGGCTCGCTGCTGTATCAAAAGCTCGCGCTGACCACGCCGCCCGTGTGTGGCAGCCCGATGCCGCTCGGCGGCGCGACCACGGCGAGCACGACGCTGGCTGTGCTGTGCCAGTGGATCGACGCGGGCGCCAAGCGCTGACGCGCGCGGTACGTCGTCAGCCGGTTAGATGTCTTCGCAGGCGGTCTCTTCGGGGCCGCAGCGGAAGCGCACGTGCATGTGCTGGGTGTGGCCGTGTGCATGCCGCACGATGGCCACGCGCGAGTGGCGCGGGTACTGCAAGATGGTGTCGAGCTCGGCCGCCGACGCACCGGCCTGACGTGCAGCCTTGTAGAGCAACGCTTGGCGGGCGCGTGACAGGAAGATGTAGCGAATCTCGCCCGTGGCGGCGAACGCGTGGATCAGCTGCCAGGTGGCGGCCCAGTCGATGTACGCCACCGGACCGGACTGCAACGGCAGTGCGATGTCGACGTCGCGGCCGCTGCGATGCGAGTGGTGCGGGCCGAAGCGTCCGCCCTGCCTGACGCTCATGTCCTCGATCAGCAGCTCGCGGCGATAGCCCGAGTCGTGTCGGAAGGCTGCGATGCCGCGCTGCAAGACGCCGATGGCGTGGCTCGAGCCGTACGCGCGCTCGGGGTCGCGCAGCGTGTAGAGCGCATCGTTCTTGGGGATCTGCACGCCACCGACCAGGCGGCCATGCGCCGGGCCGCCGACACTGCGCGCGACCGGCAAGCTGGGCTGGGACTCGAGCTCGTCGGCCTCGTCGTCTTCTTGGTCGTCGGCCTGCGCAGCGGGCGCGACGGGTGCAGGCTCAGTCCACACCAGCACTTCCTGACCAACGTGCAGGGTGCTGTCCTGGTGATTCCACACGCGCTGGAGCGTGCGCTGCGGCACGTGGAAGCGCTCGGCGATGCGCGCCCAAGAGTCACCTTCGCGCACGGCGTAGTGGAGCTTCTCGCGCTGGCGTTCGGGCAGCTGAGTCTGGATGCGCAGCTTCTGGCCCGAACGGTATTGGGGGTGAGAAGCGTCGAGCTTATTCCAGCGCAGGATGGAGGCCGTGGAGACGGCGTAGCGGTCGGCGATCTCGGCCAAGCGCTCGCCGGGCAGGACCTCGTGTTGCACCCACTGAGCCGTGGGCGGCTTGGTCGAGGCCACCATGTTGCCCGTGGGCGGTGCCGCCAACGCTGTTCGAACGCTGCACAGGCCCGCCGCCGTCAGCAGCAGAGCGGCCAGCGCTGCAGGCCGGAGCTTCACTGCGGCAGGTTGGGTGGGCGGGTTTGGCACTACGACGACGACCTTGGTTAGAGCCGGCGCAGGCCATGAGCGGCACCCTCGCGCGGGACAACCAGCCTAGCATCGTGTCGTCGGTGGGCAAAACCGCCCCCAAAATGGGACATTCAGCCGCGCAGCGAACGCAGACCCGCGCGGTGCACGCGTCCTGGCAACTCGCGTCGCACGATCGCCTCGGCCACTCGCCCGGCTTCCCACAGCTTTTCGAGATCGATGCCGGTCGCGATGCCCATGTGGTGCAGCATGTAGACCACGTCTTCCGTAGCCAGATTGCCCGACGCACCCGGCGCATACGGACAGCCGCCGAGGCCTGCGATCGCGGCGTCGATGGTGCGGATGCCGGCGGCCAGGCCCACCAAAACGTTGGCTAGCGCCTGGCCGCGCGTGTCGTGCATGTGCAGAGCGAGCTGGCCCGGGGGGATCTCCGAGAGCATCAGCTGCAGGATTTGTTCGGTCTGGCGCGGCGTGCCGACGCCGAGCGTATCGCCGAGCGAGATCTCGTAGCAGCCGAAGCCGAGCAGCGCGTGCGCCAGGGAGAGCGCGCGTCGCGGGTCGACGTCGCCTTCGTATGGGCAGCCCCACACCGTGGAGACGTAGCCGCGCACGCGCATGCCCAGAGCCACCGCCTGCGGCACCAGCTCCGAGAACACCGCCAGGGTTTGCTCGATCGACTTGTTGATGTTGCGGCGGTTGTGCGTCTCGCTCGCGCTGAGGAACACGGCGATCTCGCGCACGTCGGCGCGGCGCGCCCGTTCGAGGCCCTGGGCGTTCGGGCACAGCGCGCTGAGCGACGCGTCGGCTCGGCCCTTGAGCAGCTGCGCGAGGTTGTCTGCGTCGGCGAGCTGCGGGATCCAGTGCGGCGAGACGAAGCTGGTCATCTCGATGCGCTTGCAGCCGGCCTCGATCAGCGCCTCGACCAGGCGCAACTTGCGCACCGTGCCGATGGTGGCCGCTTCATTCTGCAGGCCGTCGCGCGGGCCGACTTCGTAGATGGAGACTGAATCCGGGAGCTGGTCGAGCAGGCTCATTAGGGCATTGTCGGGCTCGCGCTCGCACGGTCAAGCACCTGTGCATTCATCGCAACCTGCCGGGGCGTGTCGGGAGGGCGGGTCGCTCCCGGGCTCGGGAGAGTGTCCTCGGCACTACGGTCGCGGCTTCGCAAGAAGCTCCTCGGGCCTGCGAAACGAGCCCGGGAGCGACCCGCCCTCCCAACACGCTCCACTAGCCATGTCGACGTCAGCGCGACCCAACTCGGCGTGAGCATGTGCAACAGTCACTGCGAGCAGGCGTGTTGTCGGCGTCCGACGACAACAGTTGTTGCGACGTCGCGCCGCCTGCTCCCGCAGCCATGACATTGAAGCGCTTGGGGTCGGCAGGTCGCTCTCGGGCTCGTTTCGCAGGCCCGAGGCGCCGCGTGCGAAGCCGCAGCGGTAGTGCCGAGGACACTCTACCGAGCCCGAGAGCGACCTGCCGACCCCAAGCGCCCCTGCAGGTTGTGATGAATGCCTAGTTCAAGCATCCGGCGGTCGCCGGTCGAATCTTGGGCGGGCCGGCAGGCAGCTCTTTCGGGTGCGCTTGTGTGGGCGCGACAACACGGGTCATCGTGTCGGTGCGCGGTCGGACGCCGCGCAAACGGAGGCCGCTTGGTGAAAGTACTGCGGAGCTTGGCGATCGCGGTGGCCATCGGTGCGGGGCTCGGCGCGTGTCACGCGAACGATGCGCAAGTCAGTGTGGGGCCGGGGACGCCGGACGCTGGCGGCACGGGCAGCCAGGCCGGAGCAGGTGCTTCCTCCGGCAACGGTGCCGCGGGGAGCGCGGCTGCAGGCGCCGCGGGTTCGGGCACCGCGGGCAGCACGGCGCAGGCCGGAGCGGGTGCGGGAGGCGCGGCTGGCGCGTTGGCCGACGCAGGCCTCGGGAATGACGCGGCGAGTCCCACGCTCGACGCCGGTCAAACGACGGGGACCGACCCGGAGTCAGGCCGACTCAAGGGCATCACGGCTGCGCACAACGTCGTGCGGGCGAATGCCTCCAATCCCACGCCCAGTCCTGCGCTGTTGCCGCTCACCTGGTCGACCGATCTCGCGAAAACTGCGCAGGCCTACGCGGACAAGCTCGCGGCGGCTTGCTCGATGAGCATCATGCACTCGATGACGCCCAGTCTCGGCGAGAATCTGGCCGCGGGTTTCGGTGCCCCCATGACAGCGCAAGGCGCCGTCAACGGCTGGGCCGCCGAGAAGATGTGCTGGACGTACGGCAAGTTCGGCCAGACCGACGCGTGTGACATGCAGTGCGCGAGCGCGATCTTCACCAACGGCTGCGGTCACTACACGCAGCTGGTGTGGCGCGACACCACGCAAGTCGGCTGCGGCGCAGCCTCGTGTGGTAGCGGGCAGAGCCTCAAGGACTTCTGGGTGTGCAACTACAGTCCCGAGGGCAACGTGATCTACCTACCGACTTCGCGGCCGCCGTATTGAGCCGTGATCGGTCGAGCGTGCGCGCACTCGTTGAACGGTCGGTCACCGGAACTGATCGGTGGCCGTGATCAGGTTGTGCACGATCTCCGGCTCGAAGGCCGAGTGGCCGGAGGTCTGGGCGACGTAAAGGCCGGCTTGCGGCCAGGCTCGATGCAGGGCCCACGCCGTCTCCATCGGACAGACGATGTCGTAGCGGCCCTGCACGATCACGCCGGGGATGTGACGGATCCGCGGCACGTCGTCGAGCAGCTGCGTTTCACGTTGGAAGAACCCGTGGTTGACGAAGTAGTGGCATTCGATGCACGCAAAGGCGAGGGCGAAGTCGTCGCGGGCCATGGAGCTGCGCATCTCGGGGCTGGGGCGCAGCGTGCTGGTGACGGCTTCCCACAGGCTCCAGGCCTTGGCGGCGACCAGACGCGTGTTCGGATCGGGGCTCGTAAGCCGCTTGTGATACGCGCGTAAGAGGTCGCCGCGTTCTTCGACGGGGATGGGCTCGAGGTAGTGCTCCCAGGCCTCGGGGAACACGCGGCCCGCGCCGTCCTGGTAGAACCAGTCGAGCTCGCGTTTACGCAGCGTGAAGATGCCGCGCAGGATGAGCTCGCTCACGCGCTCGGGGTGGGTCTGCGCGTAGGCGAGCCCGAGCGTGCTGCCCCACGAGCCGCCGAACACCTGCCAGCGCTCGATGCCCAGGTGCACGCGCAGCTTCTCCATGTCCGCCACGAGGTCCCAGGTGGTGTTGCGCTCGAGGCAGGCGTGCGGGGTGCTCTTGCCGCAGCCGCGCTGATCGAAGAGCACGATGCGGTAGCGCAGCGGGTCCCAGAAGCGTGCCTGTGCCGGTGTGGTGCCGCCGCCGGGGCCCCCGTGGACGAAGAGCGCGGGCTTGCCGGTGGGCGTGCCGTACTGCTCGAAGTAGATCTCGTGCAGGTCATCGACGCGCAGTCGGCCGCGTTCGAAGGGGGCGATCTCGGGGTAGGGGCCACGCAGGGGTTGCAGGTCGTGCATCGTTCGGACTCGGTCGATTCAGATTACAACGTCTCGAGCGCGTAGAGCACGGCTTGCGAGCGTTCGTGGAGGAAAAGCCCACCGCCGCAGCTCGTGAACGCGGGCGCAAGGCGCTTGCGGTAGAAGCTGGCCGGGCGCAGGTACACCTCGCCGTCGGTGCGACGCTGGTCGCAGGCTTCTGCCCAGTCCTCGCGCGTGAGGGCCTCCAGGTAGAGGGCGCCGCGACACAGCTTGGCCAGGTTCTGCAGCGCCGCCTCGGCCTCGGAGCGGCTGAGGTACTGCAGCACGCCCTTGCAGATCACCAGATCGTAGCGGCGGCGCGACTTCCACGTGGCCACCGAGCCTTGCTGCCAGCCATAGCGCCCGCACAGGTATTCGCTGTGCTCGACGCCGGTGTAGCGGGCTTCCGGTAGCTCGCGTTCGAAGACCGCGCGCAGCTGGCCCAGGCCGCAGCCGAGGTCGAGCACCTCGCGCACCGGGTGGTGGAGGTAGCGCAGGTACGAGGCCACGAACTGCCCCATGCGTGCCGCGTCGTGCTGGCTCTCCACGCGCGTGGCCGGGTCTTCGTAGTAACGCCGGTAGTAGCGCTCGTCGAACGCGAAGCTGAGCTCGCTCGACCTAGACACCTTGGACATGCGCTCCCCAAATGTACTTGTGAAGTTGCAGCTGCACGCGCACCGGCAGCTCGTCTTCGAGGGTCCAGGCGACGAGCTGTTTTGGATCGAGCTCGCCGTGCACCGGGCTGAGCAGCACGGCGTGCACGCGCGTGTGCAGCTGCTCGCGCACGAGCAGCTCGCGTGCCCACTCGTAGTCGGCGCGGTCGGCGAGCACGAATTTGAGCTCGTCGCGCTCGCGCAGGAGCGCGAGGTTTTCGTGGCGGTTGCGCTGCGACTCGCCGCTGCCTGGCGCCTTCAGATCCACGATGCGATGCACTCTGGGATCGATGCCCGAGATGTCGCGCTCGCCGCTGGTCTCGAGCAACGTGAGCTTGCCCGCGTCGCACAGCGCGCCGAGCAGTGGCAGCGTGCCGGCCTGCAGCAGTGGCTCGCCACCGGTGACGAGCACCACGGGGGTGCGCAGCGCGAGCGCAGCCGCGAGCACTTCGCTCTGTGACATGCGCTTGCCGCCCGTGAACGCTTGCGGCGTGTCGCACCAACGGCAGCGCAGGTTGCAGCCGGACAGGCGCACCAGCGTGCACGGCAGACCCGCGAAGCTGGTTTCGCCCTGGATCGACCGGTAGATCTCGTGGATGACGAGGCTGTCTGTGCTCATGGAACTTCAGTGCTGGGCGACGCGAGCGACGCGACAATAGATGCGTGAGGACAGCGTCTTGGTCCACTGCGCGAGCGCGGCGCGCATTCGAGCCTGCACGGGCCGGCCGTCGTCCGCAAGGTCATGGCTTTCAGCGGGGTCGTGGTCGCGGTCGTAGAGCTCTTCGGCACCGGTCACGCGGTTGACGATCAGGCGATAGCGGCTGCTCACGACCGAGACCTTGGGCAGGTATTCCTCGGCGCTCTGCTGAACCAGCCCCACGCGGTCGAGCAGCGCCTGCACGCTGCCGATCGGCGTGCGCGCGAGGTCGAAGAGCGCTGCGCCGCGGACCGGGAAAGCCTCGCTGACCGCGAAGCGCTCGGCCACGGCGTGCGACGGCTCAGCAGCGGGCAAGAGTGAGCGCGCTTCGGAGACGGGCACCGGCAGGCCGGCCCAGTGCAGCACGGTCGGCGCGATGTCGGCGATCGTGACCAGCGCCTCGGACTTGCCGGGGGCGACCGAGGGCGCGTGCAGCAACATGGGTACGTCGATGATCCAGCGGTTGAGGTACACGTGATGGCCGAAGTGACGGCGCTCGCCCAGGGCCTCACCGTGGTCGGCGAACACGAGCACCAGGGAGTCGTTCAAGTAGCCCGACTCGCGCAGGTACTTCACCAGCCGGCCGATCTGCGCATCGATCTCGCTCGCGTCGCGCAGGTACACGGGGACCGGGTCGACACTCGAGTGCGCCGCGCGTTCCAGCGACTCGTGCGTCTCGTAGTAGTGGATCCAGCCGAGCACGCTGGCGCCGCTCTTGCGTGCCTGCTCGAGCCGCGCGATCAGCGAGCGCGTCTGCTCGCGCGCGTCGGGGCCGAGCAGCGTCTGTGCGCCCTGCGTGAAGAGCCGCGACACGATGCTCTTGGTGAACCAACGGCTCTGGGGCAGCGACACCAGCTGCTGGGAAAAGCGCTGGCGGCCGAGCGTGAACAGGTTGTCGGGGACTTTGGGCGCGAACAGCACCTCGCTCGGGCTCTGGCCGGTCAGCGCGGAGCCGAGCGCAAAGAGCGTGGCTGGATAGCTGGTGACCGCACGCTCGAAGACCAGGCTTTGCTTCGCGAAGGCGAGCAGCTCCGGCATGGCTGGCCGCCCGTCGCGCAGTGCGTCCACGGTGTCTTTGCGCAGCGCGTCGACACTGATCAGGATGACGTTGCGACGCAGCGCGGCCGGCGTGTCATAACGCAGTGTTGTAGAACGGGCGGGCGGCTCCGCTGCGCAGTCGAAGTGCTTGGGGTGGGAGACGTCGATGTTGGCGAAGGCCGGCGGATGGTGGGTGCCGATCGCCAGATCCGTGAGCCCCGCGACGGCGCCCGTGCGCACGAATACCGTTTGAGCACGCTTCACGGCGTGTGCGCCACCGGGGCAGAGCAGCGCGAGCCCGGCTGCGGCCGCGGCGATGCAGACCCCGCGGGCCAGCGGCGGCAGCCGGCAGAGCGCGGCGTACAGCAGGCTCCCGGCAACCAGCCAGGTGCTCGGCAAGACAAAGCGCGCCAGGAAGTTGTACTGACGCAGCCCGTAGTTGATCTGCCAGAGCAAGATCACGAGCGCCGCGATCGAGACCACGGCCTCCGCGGCGCTGCGCACCACGCGCGGCACGCGTTGCCAAGGCCGTGGCATGTGCAG
>DASVHQ010000146.1:0-21029 GCA_036382515.1 Polyangiales bacterium
GCACCGCCACAACCGGCGGAGTGAACGTGGCAGAGCGCTCTGCGCGCGCACAAATCCTGGGACGATGCACGGTTCGGCCACGGCCGGCCTGACGCGGCACGCAAGCCTTGATATCATCGCGCCCCCGTCAAGGAGCGCGCCATGCCAGAGCTGTCCGCATCCGAGCTAGTCAACGCGCTGGCTGGCAATCCTCTCTTCGCGCAGCTCGACACGGCTGCGCTGCAGGAGCTGCAACGGCACGTCGAGGTCGTCGCGCTCGCCGCCGGGGAGACCCTGGTGCGCAAGGGAGACGTCGGCGACTGCCTGTATATCGTCTACTCTGGGCAGCTGGGCGTCTACGACCCGAGCGACAGCGACGAGGGCCGGCTCTTGCGCGTGATGGGTCGCGGCGAGTACGTCGGGGAGATCGCACTCTTGCGCGACAGCCCGCGCACCGCCACGCTGCGCGCGCAAGACGCGTGCGTCGTCTTGCGACTCACGCGCACGGGTTTCCTGCGTCTGCTCGAGCGCCATCCGGGCGCACGCACACTGATGGAAAGCGCGGTCGAGCAGCGCTTGCTGCGCTCGGTGCCGCCGCCGCGCAGCGAGCTGCTCGACTTCCTCGGCACCGTGCCGCTGTTCGCGGCGCTGTCCAAGACCGCGCTGGCCGACGTCGAGCACGAGCTGCAGTGGCTGACGCTGGCGGCTGGCGAGTATCTGTTTCGCCAGGGTGATCCGGCCGACTGCCTCTACCTCGTGATCAGCGGCAGGTTACGCATCGTCGCCGAGCAGCCCGATGGTAGCGAGACCGTGCTCGGCGACATTGGTCGTGGTCAGTGCGTGGGCGAGTTCGGTCTATTGAGCGACGAGCCTCGCGCGGCCACCGTGCGTCCGCTGCGCGACGCCGAGCTGGTGCGCGTGCCCAAGACCGTGATCGAGCAGCTGCTGGATCGCCACCCGCGCGCGATGCTCGGCTTCGTGCGCTCGATCATCGAGCAAGCGCGCTCGACGAAGCAGAGCAGCACGGAGCGCGGGGCACGCGCCATCGCGATCGTGCCGTGTGGACGCGCCGCGAACCCCGGCTGGCTCGTGGCCTCGATCAAGGACGTGCTCGGGAGCATCGGCAGCGTGGCTCATGTCACGAGCCAGAGCGCCAGGGCCGCCGCCGCTGGCGGCAGCGACGGTGATCCGGTGCGCCTGGTGCGCTACCTGAACGAGCTCGAGGCCAATCACCGCTACGTGCTCTACGAATGCGACCCGGAGCTGAGCGCCTGGACGCGTCGCTGCCTGCGCCAGGCCGATCGCGTCCTGCTGGTGGGGCGCGTCACCGACGACCCGCGCGTGACCGAGATCGAACGCGAGCTGCTCCAGACGCGCCGCGGCACGCTGCGCGTGCGCCTCGATCTCGCCCTGCTCCACCCGGAGAGCACGCGCCAACCCACCGGCACGCAAGCATGGCTATCGCCACGCAAGGTCGACTCGCACCATCATGTGCGCGACGGCAACCGCCAGGACGTCGAGCGCATGGTGCGTCGGCTCTCGGGCCGCAGCGTGGGCCTGGTGCTCAGCGGCGGCGCCGCTCATGGCTTCGCACACATCGGCGTGATCCGTGCGCTGCGCGAGCACGGCATCGCCATCGATCAGGTGGGCGGCACCAGCATGGGCTCGGTGATCGCCGCGCTCTTCGCGCTGGGCGCGAGCGAGAAAGACCTGGTCGACGGCGTGCGCAAGGTCTTCGTCGAGGCCAAGCCGCTGACCGACGTCACGCTGCCGGTCGCGTCGTTCCTCGAGGGCAAGCGCTTCGCCAACGCGATCCACGAGCTGTTCGGCGAGACGCTCGTCGAGGATCTGTGGCTCGGTTACTTCTGTGTCTCTGGAAATCTCACGCGCGGTGAGCCCGCCGTGCACGAGAGCGGCGCGCTGTGGAACGCCGTGCGCATGAGCTGCAGCATCCCGGGCCTGGTGCCACCCGTCGTGCAAGGCACCGACCTGCACGTCGACGGCGGCGTCGCGAACAACCTGCCCGACGACGTGATGCGCGCGCGAGCGCAAGGGCCCGTCATCGCCGTCGACATCGGCCCCTCGGTCGACCTGTCGATCGACGCGCGCTACACCGAATACCCACCCGCCTGGAAGGTGCTGGCGCACAACGTGAACCCCGTGGGCCGCGTCTCGGTGCCCACGCTGCTACACATCCTGTTCCGCACGGCGATGCTGAGCAGCCATGGCGCCACCGTGCGCGCCCAGCACGCCTGCGCTCTCTACCTGCGCCCGCGCGTCGAGAAGTTCCCGTTCCTCGACTTCCGCCCGGTCGAGGCGATCGCCGAGGAGGGCTACCGTTCCACGCACGAGCAGATCGCGGCGTGGAAAAAGAGCCACGCGACTGCGCTGTAGGTCACTTCGGGGGCCACACGACGCTCGCCCGGTGCTGCGGCCATGCGTCGCTCGGGCCCGTGCTCAGCCGAAGAAGATGGACTTCCTGCGTTGTGTGACGTCCGCGATGGCTTCTTCCATCTGACGCTTCACGCGATCGCTGAGCGCGCGAACGATCGCCGGATCCCGCGCGGCCTCGGGCCCGTGCTCGGCTGCGACATCGAGCGGCGGCAAGAAACGTACGTGCCACTTGGCCGGCAGCGGCGCAGGGATCAGCGGGAAGAGCGTGGGCGTGATGGGGAAGTACGGCCACTCGGTCTTGCGCGTCCACCAGGCCCAGTCGAACTTCGCGACGATCGGATAGCTCTCCGCGCTGCCCACGATCACGAACGGCACGATCGGCACGCCGTGGCGCAAGGCGATCTTGACGAAGTCATGGCGCCCAAACTTCCGCAGCTGATACGCCTCGCGATACAAGGAGAACACACCGCGAATACCTTCGGGGAAGATGCCCAAAAGCTCGTCGTGCTCGAGCACGTAGTCGGCGTTCTCCTGGCAAGCGACGATGCCACCGAGCTTGGTGGTGAAATCGAACACGAACGGGAACTGAAAACCCGTGGGATGCACGAGGAAGCGTGGGTAGCGGTTCATGCGCTGCGACAGCAGGTGCAGGATCATCACGCCATCCCAGGCCACGAGGCCTCGGTGCAAGCCGGCCAAGATCCCGGCGCCGCTCTTGGGCACGTGCTCCAGCCCCTCGACTTCGATGCGCCAGTAGTAGCGCGCGAGGAACTCGAAGAGCCCGCGGCTGCGCGCCGCGAGGTAGTCCTTGTCCATGCCGAAGTCGTCGAAGCTGCGCGCGTTCTCGCTGCTGGGCGCAGCCGCGCCGGCCGGAACGAAGCTGTCCCCCAGGAACTCCATGAGCGCCTCGGCACTGCCGCGCGTGGGCACGAAGCCCAGCTCTTGCTTGGCCTTGCGCGTGCCGATCGTAAACGAGTAACGGATGTAGTCGAGCCGTTCGAGCGGCTCGGCGAGGCCCAGTGCCGAGAGCCAGCGGCGCGGGTGCAGCTGCAACTCGCGCGGCACGGCGACACGCACGGCGCGGCACAGCTCGAGCGCAGCGCGGATCGGGATGACGCTGTCCGGAGCGATGTTCCACACGCCCGCCTTGGCGTGAGTCAGTGCGCAGACGATGGCGCGCCCGAGGTCGTCCGGCGACAGCAGCTGCAGCGAGGGGTCGTGGCCCGCGAGCGTGACGGCCAGCCGACCCAGCAAAAGCCGCGAGAAGTAGTCCTGGCTGCCGCGCACCAGCGTGGGGCAAGCGCGCAGGATCGTGAGCTTCACCGACGCATGCTCGACCGCAAGCTGCTGCGCCAGTGTTTCGAGCTCGAGCCAGGCCGCGCTGATCGTCGCGCGCTGCGCGCGCACGGCGTTGACGCGGGTCTCGTCGAGGAAACCCGGGTTGCGTGGGCTCGCTCCGTAGATCTCGGCGCTGCTCACGAGCACCACCTGCTCGGCGCCGCTGCCGAACAGCGCCCGCAACGCAGCATAGGCCTCGCCAGCGCTCGGGCCGACCTGCGGAGGTGCCGCAGGCGTGGGGACGTAGATGCCAGCCACGATGCGGCCCAGCTTGGCCGCCTGCAGCTGACCCGAGGCCAAGGCCTCGGGCGTGATGCGGTGCACTTCGCCTGGCCCCTCCACCGACTGCAGCACGGGCAGCAGGCGAGTCGCGAGCGCCGTGGGTGCTGCCAGCAGGACTACATCACTCATAGCTGCCTGACAGTGCTCCGCTCGTCACCGGCTGCGCGACCTTAATCGGCAGCGCAGCAGAGTCAAGCGGACGTTGGCGGGCGTCAGCAGGCCCGGGCCGGCGCGGGCCGGAATAGAAGCCACAACGCAGCGTTGTCGCCACGAACGGCCGCCGGGTCAAGGCGTGAGAGCTTCGCCGGAAGACACGATGATGAACTGCACACGTCGATTCTTGGCGCGGTCGGCAGCTGTGGAGTTCGGGCGCAAGGGCATGTCTTGGCCGTAGCCCTTGGCGACCAATCGGGCCGGAGCTACACCGGCCAGCACGAGCCAAGCCCGCACCGACTCGGCGCGCGCCTGTGATAGCTGTTGGTTGTGCTCGCGACCACCCTTGTTGTCGGTGTGGCCCTGGATCTCGAGCTGGCGAATGCCCTCGTCGCGCAGCAGCACGTCAGCGATCTCGCGCATCAGCGGGTCGCTGCTAGTGCCAATCTCCGCGCTGTTGGTCGCGAAGTTGATCTGCTGCTTGATGTAGATCTCCTTGGCTTCCACGCGCACGAGCGAGGTCGTGGGCTTCTTGATCAGGATGATCTTGGGCAGCGTGGTGTCGCGCGGTGCAACCTCGACCTCGACGAGCTGCATCAAGTAACCCTCGGCGTCGACGCGGACGCGATAGCTGCCGGCCGGGGCATCGGGCAAGGCGAACAAGCCGTCGTGGTCCGTGTTGACCGTCTTGCTCTTGGGGCCGAGCATCTCGACGCGAGCGCCTGCAACGGCGCTACCCTTCTCGTCGTTGACCTGACCGGAGATCGCGCCCTCGGTCGGCTTGGGCACGAGGAAGCAGTGCAGTGGGATGTCGCCACCGGTCCGCGGGATGGTCGCCTGACACGTGCCCGACTCGTAGTCGGGGTGCGAGACCTCGAAGCGGATCACGCCGCTGATCCGGTCGACGATGAACAGACCGCGGTCGTCGGTTTGCAGGGCCGAGAGCGCGCGCGAGGTCTTGACCACCGCCTGCGCCACGGGTTGCTCGGTGTTCTGATCGAGCACCTTGCCGAGCACCCTGCCCTGCGCGCGCACCACCGGCTCGAGCGCTTCGGGCTTCTCCTTCGGCTCGCGCGCGACGTCGGGCTCGATGGCTTCCGACTTCGGCTTGCTGTGACCGAAGCCGACGTGGACCGATGCGCCGAGCCAGATCTGCGCGATGCCGTAGGAGAACTCGAACTTGATCGCGATCTGCTCGTGCGGCGAAAAACGCAGCGCTAGGAGCGGAAGCATGGGGAATGCCATGACCGGCGGCACACGGTTGTCGCGCACGCCGTACTGCTCACCCTTCTGCGAAGCGGTGTTGGTCGCGATCGGCTTGCCGTTGCGGTCGAAGGCTTGGTCGCAGTACTCGATGGCGGTGCCGTCGCTGCGCTTGTCGGGCCCTAACACCACCGGCATGTGCGCAGCCTGGCAGGCATGGAAGTTGCCGGTCGCGTCCGGATAAGCCTCATTGCGCGTGAGGTTGCCGGTGAAGATGCCGAAGTCCAGGCCGAAGCCGAACTCGAGCGCGAGCATGCGGTTGAACTCGATCGGCCACAGCAAGGCGCCCGTCAGATGCAACAGCGCGAGGTCGCTGCGGATGTACTCGGTGTCCTCGACCAGCGTGTCCTTGGCCGTGAACGCACCGTGCACGAAGTACGGCATGTAGCCGAGGCCCACCTGCGCGGTGAGACCACCGGCGCTGCGATGCGAGACCAAAAGACCGAAGCCGTCGTTGGTGATGCTCGGGGCGCGCGTCAGGAACGGCGCGAGCATGTACGAGGGGATCCAGTTGTGGCGGTAGTAGCCGCCGAGGAACCACTGGCCCTTGGCCTCGGGGTCGGCGTCCTGTGCACGCGCTACCGAGGCAGGCGCAGCTGCGCTGCAGACCAGGAGCACCAAGAGAGCGCTCGCGAGGCGCCATGCCGAGCGAGGTGCCGATCGTGGTGCCGAATTGGTTCCGCTTGTGTGCCGCATCCCCTACGTTCCGCCGGAGAACCCTCGCGGCAATGGGCCATGCCGAGCGTCCGACGTCAAGAGCAGTGGCCCCGTTCGGTCGCCAGAAAGTGCGCGCAAGTCGCTCGACACAGGTCCGAGACGGCCGCGCTGCGCAGCACACATCACACCGCAACGATCAAGCGTGCAGCGGTCGTCACGGTTGGAGGGTGAGCACCTTGGTCACCGTCTGACCCGCAGCGATCTGGACGCTCAGGGTCTTCGTCATGCCGAAGTCGGGGTTGACGAGCTTCAGCTGATGGGTGCCCGCGGCCAAGCTGATGTTCATCTGTGGCGTGTTGCCCACCAGCTTGCCATCGACGAACACACGGCTCCACGGGCGCGTGTTGATGCGCAGGATGCCCAGCTTCCTGCCCGCAGCGCCCGAAGCGACGGACGCCGCAGCATGGGGACGGCCAGCCGGCTGCGACGTCTCGGCCTTGACGCGCGGGTGCTCGGCCTTGACGCGCGGGTGCTCGGCCACGGCCGCGTGCGCTGGCGCCACGACAGGCCGGCTGCCCTTGTCTGGGCTCGCGCGATGCACCGCCGTGGGCGGGCTCGACGCAGGTGCCGCCGCGCCGCGCTCGGGCGTGGCGCGCGGTGCAACTGGCGGGGCGGGCGCCATGTTCGCGGTGGGCGCGCTGGGCGCGGGCACGGGCGCGTTCGGCTGGGGCTGGGCCGCAGCTGTCGGCGGCGTAGCACCCACCGTGGGCTCGAGCGTGACGGCGGGCAGATCGAGCACCTGGTTGCCATGCACCCGCAGCTTCGTCGACCACGCAGAGAAGCCAGGCTTGTCCACGCGCAGCGTGTGCTCGACGCCAGCCTTCACCTCGCTGATGACGAACGGACTTGCGTTCGCCGACACGCGCTGACCATCGACCGTGACGACCGCATCCTTGGGATCGGTCGTCAGATGGATCGTGGCCGTGCCCGGATCACGGAACGTGTAGAGCGCGGCGGCGATCACAGCCACGATGCCCACGACCACAGCGACCACGGGAAGATACGACGGGCGCTCCGGCGCCGGCGTCGGAAATGTGGCGCTCGAGCTCGGCGTAGCCATGGCCGGCGCGGGCGCACCGGAGATCGACGCATCGGAGACTGCCGCATGGGAGACCGGCGGCACAGCCACCGGCGCCATCGGCGGCAGATCGAGTGTTGGCGGGAACTCGCCGCTCTGCTCGGCGCGCAAGCCCGGGAAGGTCTCGTCGACGCGGACCTGACGCGTGACGTCGTCGCCGCCTGGCTCGGGATCGGGGATGTGTGGGATCTCGTCGACGCCCTGGTCCTGCGTCCGCGGCTCGTCTTCATCCCAGTCCATGTCGAGCGTGGGCGCGGACGGGGTCTTGAGTGAGCCCTGCAGCTGCGCCTCGAGCAATGCGCTCGCGGGCAGGCCTGGAATCGACTCGGCGCGCGGCACCACGGGCGGTACCGAAGGCGCGCGCATGGGGACACCGAGCTCGCGAACAGGCCCCGGCACGGCCGTGGGCGCGGCGTAGCGCGCAGGCAGCGCGGTGACCACCGAGTCGGGCGCCGGCGCAGGCTCCGGCATCAGGTTGAGCGTGCTCACCTGCTCGAGGTTGTCGAACGCTGCGAGGCCAGTGAGAGCCTCGACGGGCGCAACACGTTCGGTCGGCTGCCCGCGATCGGAGACGCGATCGGACGCAGTGCCGACAGACGCCGAGACCTGTGGAGCGGCCGGCGCGGGAATCGTGCTCGACACGCGCGACGGCTGGGGGCGCGTGGGCGGTGGCACGGACGCGCGCGGGCTTGGCTTCGGCGTCTCGTCCAGGCGCGCCGGGGCCGCACCGATTTCGTCAGCGAACAAGCGCCGCAGGTAGGCACCCAGCTCGACGCGGCCGCACTCTTGCCGGCTCTCGGTCATGAACGTGTGCAGCGCGCGCCGCAGGTCGTTGGCCGACTGGTAGCGGTCGCGCGGATGCTTGGCCAGCGCCTTCATCACGATGCGCTCGAGACTCGAAGGGATCTCGCGGTTGAGCGAGCTGGGCGGCGGCACGTCCACGTTGCGCACGCGCTCGACGGCCTTGTAGTCGCTCTCGCCCGAGAACAAACGCTCGCCCGTGAGCAGCTCATAAAGACAGATGCCCGCCGCGAACACGTCGCTGCGGCGGTCGAGCGGCGCGCCCTTGATCTGCTCGGGCGACATGTACCCGAACTTGCCCTTGACGATGCCCACCTCGGTGCGCGCCACGTTCTCCGTGCTCATGGCGATCCCGAAGTCGGTGATCTTCACGTCACCGTCGTATGACAGGAGCACGTTCTGCAGCGATACGTCGCGGTGCACGAGGCCCAGGAGCTCGCCGTGCGCATCGGTCTGCTCATGCGCGTGGTGCAGGCCCTCGCACACCTTTGCGAGGATGAAGCAAGCCACGGGAATGGGGACACGCTCGCCGTTCTTGCGCGTGCGGTGGAACAGGTTGCGAGCGTCCTGCCCGTCGACGTATTCGAGCGCAATATAAGGAGTGGACTCCGCCTCGCCGATCTCGAAGGTCTTGATGATGCAGTCGTGGTTGAGCTGCGCGAGCACGCGCGACTCGTCCAAGAACATGGTCTTGTACTGATGAACGTCGCGCAGGTGCGGCAAGATGCGCTTCACCGCGACGATGGGCTGACCGGGCGCGCTCTGGTCGCACGCCTTGACGATCTCGGCCATGCCGCCGATGTTGATCCGAGAGAGAAGCTCGTACTTGCCGAAACGGATGGGATCACCCTCGCAGCGTCGAACCATCCCCCGAGACCTGCCGGCGCGAGCTGGCTAGGCCAGGCGAGCCGCAGCAACCGATTTCCTCATCACAACAGACTGCGCCCGGTAGCTCGTCCGGCACGCTCGTGGGCTGGGTTCTTCGTGGTCCAGTGTATTCGCAGCGCTCGCGAATTGGCAGTATTTTTCGGACACGCTCGCACACACCATCCCGCATTCGAGACAGCCGCAGGCTGCGAACCGGCGCTCGTGGGGCCGCGCGCATGGCGTGCGCGTAACACGGCGCGGCGCAGTCGAAACGCCACGGACGCTGCAAAACAGGGCCTGCGCTGGCAGCGAGAATTGGACGCACGGCTTCGGACGATCTCGCGCGGCGGCTGCGGTAGCCCAAAAACCGAGGTTTTTTTTCGATCGGCGCACCGAATTGCACGAATCGTGGGGTTTGGGCTTTACACGCTCTTGTACGCCCGTTTTCGCTCTGTCATGTCTTCGCGCAGGAGAAGTGGCCGCACTGCATATTCCCCAGGGTATTTTGGGGGTTCGCGACGACCGGCGACCACCGGTCAGTGAACGGCAGTAAGGCATCTAGCTCCGCCCTGGCTCCCACTCTCCTGTGGAACAGGGCCCGACACGACCCAACACACAGACAAGAGGAAACGAACATGGCCAAGAAAGTAGCCATCACGGCACCGCTCAACAAGTCGCAGATCCTGGCGGACATCGCCGGCTCCACGGGCATCGCCAAGCGCGATGTGGGTAAGGTCGTGGAAGAGCTCGCGGGTTTGATCGACCGCCACATCGGCAAGAAGGGCCCCGGCTCATTCACGCTGCCCGGTCTCTTCAAGATCAAGACGATCCGCAAGCCGGCAACCAAGGCGCGCAAGGGCATCAACCCCTTCACCAAGCAAGAAGTGACCTTCAAGGCGAAGCCGGCGCGCACGGTGATCAAGATCCGTCCGCTCAAGAAGTTGAAGGACATGGTCTGAGCCAGCGCAGCGTCGTCTAGGCGTCTAGCCGACGCTGCACTGCACAGGCACGGAGAAGGCAGGCGCGAGCCTGCCTTTTTCGTTTGAGCGCGGGCGCGTGATGAACGTGCTCAGCGCGCGGCGCCGGGCAACCACTTCGATGCCACAGGCTTCGGCGCAGGCGCGCCAAGGACGCTGCCCTGCCCGTACGGCACGCCCAGCTCGATCAACGTGCGCAGCGCAGCCTCGCTGTCCACGGCCTTCGCGATCAGCTGCGCACCCAGGTCCGCGCACATCTTCACCAGCGCGCTGACCACCTTGCGCTTGCGGAGGTTGCGGTCGATGCCACGCACTAGCGCAGCGTCGAGCTTCACGAAGCTCGGCCCGAGCTCGATCACCTGACTCAGGTTGGAGCCGCTGGCGCCCAGGTCATCGACCACGAGCGACACGCCCGTGCGCGAAGCCACCTCGCTCAGCACGTGCATGCACACCGCCGAGCACACCGGCTGGTCCACCTGCAGGTACACCTCGCGGTCGTGGCTCGAGATGGCATCGTCCGGACGGATCAGCCACGAGTCCTTGAGCTCGTGCGGGTGCACGCCGATGAAGATCGGTGCACCCGGACATGCGTCGAACGCGGCACGCCGCACGGCACGACCCAGCTCGCCGATCTTCTTTTCGAAGGCGGCACGCGCGAACAGCTCCTCGGGATCGCGCAAGCCCTCCACGTCGCAGCGCGGCAGCGCCTCGAACGCGAAGGTCTTGCCGGTGCACAGCGCCACCACGGGCTGGAAGTGCGCGCTCAGCGACTCGACCGGAACCGAGCCGACGAGACTGTCACGGAAGAGCTCTTCTTCGACGTAGGGTGCGGGCTGCGTCGGCGCCTCGTGCACACCGCTGACCTGCGAAGGGCCATAGTTGGCTGTCGTGGGTTCTTCCAGCTCGCGGTACCCTCGCATGACGACCTCTCGACGGACGCTGCAAAATTAGGCCAATATAGGCCGGATCACAAGCAAAGCGGGTAAGATTATTGTGTCACTGCACAGGACATGTGATCGTTTGTGTGTGCATCTGACGCACCTCGTCACACCGCGACCCGCCTCGCGCGACCGCCGCCAATGGCGGCTGCTGCTCGGGCTCGTGCTGGCCGTCGCCTGCGAAAAGCGGGCAGATTCGGCGGGATCTCCGTTGCAAGCGCTGCCGCGAGCGGCACCCACGAGCGCAGCCCAACCCAGCCAGCTGCAGCCTGCGGGCGACACCCGCGCCCCGAGCACACAAGCGACACCGGACAGCGCCCCGCGCTCGGCGCCGAGCACGCAGCGACCAGCTGACCTGCAGGCCGTCACGGACGAGACGCTGCGCCACAGCTGCAACAGCGGCGAGCAGAGCGCCTGTGTGAGCCTGGCCGATCGGCGCAAGAACGACCTGAAAGCCAGCCCGCAGGACATGCAAGAGATGCTGGCGTTGTACCAGACGGCGTGCGATCGTGGTGCAGCTGATGGCTGCGCAGGCTTGGCGAGCACCTATCAGCTCGGCCTGGGCGTGTCGCGCGATCTGCCAAAGGCGCTCGCGCTCTACTCGCAGGCTTGCAACGCCAGATCGGCTCGCGGCTGCAGCCGCCTGGGCGCGCTGTACCTGGCCGGTGCCGGCGTACCGAAGAGCGCCGAGCGCGCGATCGGGTACTCGCAGGCCGGCTGCGACGGTGATGACGCGCTGGGCTGCGTGAACGCGGGCTTGATGGCCGAGCGCGGCGATGGGCTGCCGCGCGAGCCTGCGCACGCGCGCGAGCTCTACGAGAAAGCTTGCCGCCTGGGCGAAGGCGCCGGCTGCAGACAGCTCGGCTCGCTCTACGCCGCGGGCTTCGCCGGCGAGCCAGCGAACCCCAAGCTGGCGTTGATCTGGAGCGAGAAAGCCTGTCGGCTCAAAGACGGCGCCGGCTGTGGCAACGCGGGCATGAGCTACCAGGTGGGTTTCGGAGTGGCGGCAAACCCCGCGCGTGCGGCGAGCCTCTACAAGTCCGCTTGCGACTATGGCGAGCAGCGCTTCTGCCAGCTGCTCGAGCGTTTCGCGCGAGGTGTGAAAGCGCAGGCCAGGCAGCAGCCACAGCCCGCAACACCGGCGGCCGGGCAGCCGCACTGAAGCCCGCTCATCCACGCAACGCGTCGGGCCAGCCGCCGTGCCGCTCGATCTGGGCGTCGATGGCGTCCATGACGTGGAGGCTCTGCGCAAGCGTGGCCACGATCGACTGGTAGTGCAGGATGTCGGCGTCGCTGAGCGCGCGCTCGGCGCGCATGCGGTCGAGCAGCCACTTGTGGCACACCTGGTAGGCACCCACGCGGAAGATCCAGCAAGCGAGTGGAACACCCTCGAAGCGCGTCACGCGGTTGATCGGCACGCTCACGCAGCCGGTGGCGTCTGCGCTCAGCGCGCGCTGCAGCGCGAAGCGCCGATCGATGCGCCGATCGCCACCGTCCACGAAGCGCGGCCGCGCTTCGTCGCCGAGCGACGCTTCCATGAGATGCAACGCCAAAAGGCGCTCCCCGAGTGCCGCGAGCGCCAACGCAACCGGTCCAGGCGGCGGCGCCGGAACACGCGGGAAGCCGGCCACGAGACCCGCGGCGTAGCGCATGCGGTAGCCGCGTGAATGCAACACTGCATAGACGTACGAGAAGCTGTCATGCGACGAGAGCGCCGCGGCCGACCGACCCCACGCGCTGGGCTGCAGCGCGCCACGCGGAAACGCGAAGCAGTTCACCGAAGTCTTGTTCGACAGGAAGATGACGTCTGGCAGAAGACGCGTGGCGAAGACGTGTGAGAACGCGCCGTCGCGTGCGAAGCGCGTGGTGAGCAAGCTCGGCTCGCCATCGATGCAGGCGCGCAGCTTGCGCACCGGGCGAGTCCAGACCTGCGGGGCTTCGCAGACGCTGCGTGTGTCGAAGGGCCGGTAGGCGTACGCGCGCGTGGCGAGGGGTTGCAGCTGCGAACCCAACGCACGCGCCTTGCGTGCGGCTTCGCTCGCCGGCGCGGCGGGTCGCGCATGCGCGTTGGTTTGCCACTCCTGGAAACGCTGCTGCGCGTGCGCCGGGTCGAAAGCCACGAGCCAGGCGTCGTCTCCGGGCTTGGCGCCGATGGAATGCCGAGTGAACAGCTCATCGACCGGGACGAAGTCTGCGTACTCCAGGGGCACGTCACGCGCCGGCAAAAGGAGTTGGGCTGGGGGCTCGGGCGCCAGCGCTTGCCAGCCGCCCGTCTCGCCCAGCGCAAGCGCGCGGAGCTTGTCGGTGCGGCGCCCGCGCAGCTGGCCGTAACGCAAGCGCGGCGCAGCACCGAGCTGCGAACGCCACAAGAGCGTCGCTGCGACACCCGTGGCCACACCGAAGAGGTTCTCGTCCCGACCGTCGCCCTCGGCGTGCGCGCGGTGCTTGCTGCTGCCGCCGAGGTCCAGCACTTCCACGCCGGAAAATGTGCGCAACAAGCTCGCGCGCATGCCGCGGTGCAAGTGACCATCGAGGTACGTGGCGTTGGTGACGAGGCCCGCGACACCGAACGGTGCGCGTTGCAACAGGCACTCGCTCGCCCGCATGAAGCGCACGTAGTCGTCAGCCAGCGGCTGAAGATTCTTTTCTTCGTGCAACGTTTCTTTGTAGGCGTCGAGCAGCGCAGTCCAGGCGTGGTCTTTGCGACGTCCTCCGCGCGCGTACGGCGGATTGCCCAGGATGACAGTGACGGGCTCGCTGTCATGCAGCAGGCCCGGCGCGGCCCCGGGGACGCCCGTGAAATGCGCGGCGCACACCTGCAGAGCATCGACGCGATGAATGACGGGCGCGTCGGTGGCGGCGCGCTCGTAGCCCGTGGCTGCGAGTGCGAGGCCTAGCTGAAGCTCCGCCAGCGCCGCGACGACGGGCAGGATCTCGAAGCCGACCAAGCGCGGCAGCAGAGCTTGCGCAACGTAGCGCTGCCAGGCCGTGGCGCTCTGCGCGGCGTCGAGCCCCTGTGAGCGGTGGCGTGCCTGCATGCGCTCGAAGACGCGCGCTATCACTTGCGCGAGAAACACGCCGGTGCCCGCGGCGGGGTCGAGCACGCGCACGGCAAAGGCGTCCGGCGTGTGCGAGCCAAAGCCGAGCGTTCGAAAGCTACCGGTGTCGGCGAGGCCGAGCGGTACACCGAGGTCGTCGATCAGGATCGAGTCGAGGCGATCCACGACGTAGAGGGCGAGCGGTGCGGGTGTGAAGTACACCCCGCGGCTGCGCCGCTGCGCGGGGTGCCACGCACGCAGAAACGGTTCGTAGAGCTCGAGCAGCGGCTGGGAGCAACCCGCCAGCCACTGGGCCACCGCCGGGTGTGCGAGCCGCTCGATCACGGCGTCGAGCTCGGCCACCAGCGCGACCGGCTGCGTATCGGCCAGCGCTGCGTGCAGCATGCGGTCGAGCTCGCTTGGCCCGCTGGCCGCGAGCGCCGTGGCGAGCGCTCGATCGAAACCGCCCGCGGAGCACGCCATGACCCGCAGACCGACCAGGCCGCAGACCAGCAGCTGCACCTGCGTGTCGAGCACGCCATCGAACCACTGGGGTCGCGGCGTCCAGAGGTGCTCGAGCGTCCGGGCATGCGCGCTCAGCGTGGTGGGCAGCGAGCGCGGCAACGAAGTCTGCACGCCGTGCAGGCTACACAGCTCGCTCGCCAGTGACTACTGCGCGGCAGCCTCAGCGTTGGCAGCGTGCAACTGGGCAAGCGGGTGGATCGTGAGGCGCTCCTGCGGCAGAACCCGCCGGGCAAGCTCGACCAGCCGCGGGTGATGGGTGAAGAACAGCACCTAGGCCACGCTTGCCAGCTCGCCGAGCAGCCCCAGCGCCGCGGCGGCGCGCTCGTCATCGAAGTGCAAAAGGACGTCGTCGAGCACCAGCGGCATCAGCTCCTGGCTCGCGGCCAGGTGCTGCACGTTGGCCAACCGCAGCGCGAGGTAGAGTTGATCGCGCGTGCCTCCGTACACCCCGCTGTGTTCACGCCGGCCGCGCTGCGCGACTCAGCGACGCCCGAGAAGGTAGCGCATGCAGATCGCTTCGCCAGGCGCGTAGGCAGCGATCTCGGCCGACTTGCGAACCTCGGCGGCGACGGAGTCGAGGGCGACCGGCGCAAAGCCGAAGTAGCCGAAGTAGCGCGCGGTGTCGCTGGTCATCAGGAAGACCTCGTCACAGCCGGCGTCACGCAACTTGGCGAGCAGCGCCTCGACCAGCGCCCTGCCGACCCCCTCACCCTTGGCCTCGCGAATGACCACGAGCGAGTGCAGCACCGCGCTCTGCCCGTAGCGCTCGTAGCCGACGCAGCCCACGAGCTCACCGTCGACGTACGCCTTGAGCATGCGCACGGTGTCGCTCTCGACTGGCAACGGCAGATCCACCGAGCGCAGCATCTGCGCCAGGTCCGAATCCGGCTCGAACGACGCCTCGACGATGCGAGGGCGAGAAGCGAGCTCGGCATGCGACAAGCCTTCGATGCCATCCGCTTCGATCTCGACGAGCATCGCAGGATCCACGAACGCACTCACCTCGACCATGGTGGCCGCAGGCAGCGTCTTGCCGAAGAGCTGTTTGTGCGCGCGTGCGACGGCCGGGTAGTTCGTGCGCATGCCAACCACGAAGATACGCGTGCGCACGATGTCCGTGAGCTCCGCGCCAACCTCGCGCAGCGCGCTCTCGATCTTCTGAAAGATCTGCAGCGTCTGCGCGTACGCATCGCCTGGCGAGGTGACTTCGCCGGAGGGCGGCGCGGCGGTGGTGCCGCTCACGTAGATCTGCTTGCCGACCTTCACCAGGCGGCAGTAGCCGACCTCGGCTTCCCAGGGCGTCCCCGAGCTGACGTTGACACGACGCATGGGCCCCCTTGTAGCAGATCGGCGATCCCCGGTGCATGACCGCTTTCGCGGCGCCGCGTCGCGATCACAGGCGCGCCGACGGCCGGCGTCGACGTATGTGAATCAGCGCGTGAGTCAGCGACTGCTTCCATCGCCGCACCTTTATTCGCTGGGTGCGGATTCCAGTCACTCTCCAGGATTTTCACTGTCATATAATGAGACAGCAGCTCACCCGCCGACTCGCTTGTCCCAGTGCCGGAAACACCAAGCACAGCTTCGACTTCACTCGCGCGTACGGCTGCGGCGCTGCTCCTGGTAACGCTCATCACGAGCCTCGGCCTGCCGGGGCAAGCGTGGGCGAGCCCGGGCGTCACGCTCGACCAGTACCACGTCGCACCGCAGGGCGATGACGGCTTCACGGTGAGCCGGCCGCAGACACCCGGTCACTTGCAGCTGCAGACGAGCTTGGGCCTCGACTACTCGAGCAACCCACTGGTGTACGAGCTGAAGCAGGGCGCGAGCAACGGCAAGAAGGTCGCGTTGGTGAGCGATCAGCTGGCCGCGAACCTCGGCGTTTCGCTCGGCCTCTTCGATCAACTGCTGGCGTTCGCGACGCTGCCCGTGAATCTCGTGCTTTCCGGGACCGCCTTCGGCTCACAACCCACGGCCACCGGCGCAGGCGCAGGCGACTTCGCGCTCGGTGCGCGCGGTGTGTTCTATCGCGCAGGAGAACACGGCGCGCTCGCGCTTCAGCTTGCGACCACATTCCCCACGGGAGCAGGTAGCTCGGTCGGACCCGCCGTGGCCGGCGAATCGGGGCTCACGGTGCAGCCCTCGTTGCTCGCCGAGCTCGCGTTCCCGATCTTGCGGATCACCGCCAACGCCGGTCTGCGCATCCGCAAACAGCTCACGCTGCCATCCGCGAGCTTCGGCAACGAGCTCAGCTACGCGCTGGCGCTGGCGCTGCACGTGCTTTCGCACAGGCTCGATGCACAGCTGGAGCTGTTCGGCGTCACGCCCACCGACGACGTGGGTCGTCGCGCCAATTCACCGCTCGAAGCGCTCGGCGGCCTGAAGCTCTTCGCAGGCCAGTACACGTTCGGGCTCGCTTCCGGCGTCGGCGTGATGAGCGGCTACGGCTCACCCCAGCTGCGCGTCGCTGCCATGGGTGCCTATCGATTCGGCGCTCGCGCCGACAAAGCGCCCGCAACGCCAGCGGAGGCTGCGCCACAGCCAGCCGAAACGACGCCGCCGACAGCTGCAGCCGCGCCGGAGCCGCGAGCGCAAGCACCGCAGCCACAGCGATCGGTTCTGCCGCCGACAGCTGCAGAGTCATCCAGACCTGACGCAGTCGTCGAGCCTGAGAGCGACTCCGACGGCGATGGTCTGAAGGACGCCGACGACCCATGCCCCGACTGGCCAGGGCCGGCCGCGAGCGGTGGCTGCCCACAGCACTTCCAGTACATACCCGAGACGGGCGCGTTGACACTGCAGAGGCCGATCACCTGGCGCAGGAGTAGCGCGGTCCTGGATGGCAGCGCCGACCCGATGCTGCAAGAGCTCGCGGGCGCGCTCGCGAAGAACCATGGTCGCGTCATGCTGCTCACTCACGTCGCGCCGCGCGGCAATCCGGAGCAGAGCGTCAGCGTCACAGCGCAGCGCGCGCAGGCGCTGATGCAGTGGTTGAAGGCCCACGGTGTGAAGAGCGAGCAGCTGGAAGCCTACGGCTGCGCGGGCAATCGCCCCATCGCGCCCGCACGCACGAAGAACCGTTGGAAGAACGAGCGCGTCGAATTCTTCGTGTCACGACCGCTGCCGAAGCTCGGCATGCCATCGACGGTCGGGTGCGCGCAGGTCGGCGGCACGCCACCACCGCCGGACAAGCCCGCACAACGCGCGCGCGCAGCGGTTCCGCCTACACCCGCGGCTGCGGCGATACCGCCTGCACCCGCGCCTGCGCCTGCAGCCGTGCAGAAGCCGAGGATCCCCGAGCCGCCGCCCGCTGCTGTGCCGAGCGCCGCGAAGCCGCCAACGGCGGCGGCTGCGCAGAGCACCGAGCCCATCGCACCCGCCGCGCCGCCGCGCTCGCGCACCATCGGCGGCGCTAGACCCCGGGCCCCAGTCCAGCGTAGCCTGAGCCAAGGGGTGCAGAGCGAGTGACTAGCGAACGGTCCAAGCCAGGCCGGACCGAGTCACGCGGCAGCGAAGGCGCCGCGCGAGAAGCAGTCGCCGACGCCCGGTTGCCACCCTGGGAGCGCACCGATCCACCTCCCACGAGCGGCAGTTACATTCCGCGCGCGTCGGCACGCAGCGTGTACTGCGAGATCGACGGTTTGCGCGTGGACGTCGACCTCGCCGAGCTAAGCACGGCGGGCCTGTTCGTGAACAGCGCGACCGAAGCCACGGCCGACGCCGAGGTCGAGGTCTTCCTGCGCATCAAGGACACCACCTGGACCTCCGGCGGCCACATCGTTCAAGTCGTGTCGTGCGAGCGCGCCGCCGAAGAAGGCAGACGACCTGGCTTCGCCCTGCTCTTCACCAACGTCGACGACGCGCAGCGCCAGCGCTTGCGCGAGGCCATCAGCCACGTACGCAAGCAGCGCATGGCGAGCACGCCGCCGTCAGCTGCGCACAGCGCGCCACCGAATCAGGCCGCGGCGACCGCCCGCAGCCTGCGACCCGAGCGAAGCTCGGCTCGGGCTCGCAGCCTGTCTCCGCAGCAGCAGCCGTCGCACAAACCGCCCGCGCAAAAGCAGCCGGCGGCAACGCGCAACGCGGCTTCCGACCAACCACCGGGAGCGACCCGCGCCGGCCTTTCGGCGCGCGCGGCTCGAGTCACGACGACCAAAGCCGTGTCAGCGCCCACGCTGAGCGCCGAGGCGAGCTCGGTGCTCCCCAAGCTGCGCGCCGATCTCCGCTTGCTCGAGCACAAGCCGCCGTGGGGCGTGCTCGGCATCGCGCAGGGCAGCAGCATGGACCAGGCCAAGGCGGCGTTCTTCGATGCGTCCAAGCGCTACCATCCGCACCTGTACAGCCGCCACGGTTCCGCGGAGATCACCAGGCTCGTGACCGAGCTGTTCATCGCCCACAAGCGCGCCTACGACATGATCTTGAAAGCATCTGCGGCCCAGCCGACAACACCAGCCGAGCGCGGGTCCACCTCACCGGAGCGCGTCAGCGTCACGACCGCGATCGAAGTGCCGGCGAGCGAGCCACCGCCGAGCATACGTAACGCAGCCGCCGAGCCACCGCAGCCAACGGCGGCGCGGCCGCAGAGCGCTGCGTCGCACTCGATGCCACCGGAACGCAAGCCGCGCACGGCGGACGTCGAGCGGCTGGTGAAGGGCGCGCTCAAGCACGTCGCGGCCAGCCGAGTCGCACAGGCCGAGGTCGAGCTGCAAAAGGCGCTCGAGCTCGATCCACAGTGCCTGAGCGCGCGCGTCTGGCAGCTCGTCCTGCAGGCACGCCGGCAGAAAGCTGCGGGCGACGCGCGCCGGGCCCACGCCAAGTACCTCGAAGTGCTGACCCTCGACGGCAAGCACCACGAAGCCCTCACGGAAACCAAGAAGCACAGCAAAGATCTGCGAGACAAGCAGCCGGGGCTGCTCGGTAAGCTTTTCGGTTCGGGAAACAAGTGACATGGCAAAGCTGATCGGCATCGACCTCGGAACCACGAACTCCTGCGTCGCCGTGCTCGAAAACGGCACCGCCACGGTCATCCCCACGCGCCAGGGCCACCGCACGCTGCCTTCGGTCGTGGCCTTCACCGACGATGGCCAAGAGATCGTCGGCGTGACCGCGCAGCGCCAAGCCGTGACCAATCCTCATCGCACGATCTACGGGATCAAGCGCCTGATCGGTCGCAAAGCCAGCGACCCGGTGCTCGAGAAGTGGAAGGCCTACGTACCGTACGAAGTGACTGCTGCGCCCAACGGTGACGCCTGGGTGAGCACGCGCGACGGCGACTACAGTCCGCCAGAGATCGCAGCGATCGTGCTGCAGGAGATCAAGGCCATTGCCGAAGACTACCTCGGCGAGTCCGTGACCGAAGCCGTGGTCACCGTACCCGCGTACTTCAACGACAACCAGCGCCAGGCCACGAAAGATGCCGGCGCGATCGCGGGCCTCAACATCAAGCACATCCTGAACGAGCCCACGGCCGCGGCGCTCGGCTACGGCGTGGACAAGAGCAAGGATCAAACGCTCGCGATCTTCGACCTGGGCGGCGGCACGTTCGACATCACGATCATGAAAGCCAACCGCGGCGTCTTCGAGGTGCTGGCGACCAACGGCGACACGTTCCTGGGTGGCAACGACTTCGACCAGGCGCTGATCGAGCACATGATCGCGGACTTCAAGCGCGAGCACAACGTCGAGCTGATTGGCGACGCGGTCGCACTGCAGCGTCTGAAAGAAGCATCGGAGACTGCCAAGAAAGAGCTGTCGACGACCACCTCGACGTCGATCAACTTGCCCTTCATCACCACGGGCCCGTCGGGCGCCTTGCACATCCGACACGACGCGGTCGACCGCGCGCTACTCGAGAAGCTCACGGCCAGCCTGATCGATCGTCTGGAACCGCCGTGCCGACAGGCGCTGAAAGACGCCGGCCTCACCACCGCCGACCTCGACCAGGTGCTGCTCGTGGGTGGCATGACGCGCATGCCTGCCGTGCGCCGGAAGGTGGAAGATATCTTCGGCAAGATCACGGCCAAGGACGTGAACCCCGACGAGATCGTCGCGGTCGGCGCCGCGACGCAGTGCGCAATCATGTCCGGTGAGCTGCTGGACGTGGTGCTGCTCGACGTCACACCGCACTCGCTGGGCGTACGCGTGAAGGACGAGCGTATGTCGTTCGTGATCGCCAAGAACACGACCATCCCCACCTCGGAGAAGAAGCTCTTCGCGACCACGCGCGACAACCAGGACCACGTGGTGATCCAGGTCTACCAGGGCGAGAACGAGCTGGTCTGGCACAACGCGAGCCTGGGTCAGTTCACGCTGGGTGATCTGCCGAAGCTCGGCGCCGGCAAGGTCAACGTCGAGGTGAGCTTCCTTCTGGACGCCGATGGGGTGTTGCAGGTGACCGCTCGGGAGGTCCAGACGGGCAAGGAAGCGTCCGTGAAGATCACCGCATCGAGCGGCCTGAGCAAGGATCACGTGCAGCGCCTCGCGAACGAGCGTGGCGCGCGAGCCGAAGCCCGGAGCTAGGAGCCTGTCGGAGAAAGCGCTCCCGTCGGTCCTCGGCCCTTCTCGGACATCTTCTTGTGCGAAAACCTCAAAATACCACGCAGTATTGCTGCGGTTTCGCACGAGGACCTGTCTCGAGAATCGACTCGACGCCCTCGGTCCGGCTTTCTCCGACAGGCTC